>JAUIHJ010000723.1 GCA_030432015.1 bacterium | reverse complement strand
CTCCCCGAAGTAATCCGCAGAAATCTGGCCCGGTGGCACGGCCCCGACGTAGTGCAGGGAATAATTGGCAAACAGCGCCAAGGGCCGGCGCCGCTCGTCTTGCACAGACAGGATCGTGATATCAGGATCGGTCGGACCAGCGGGGCGGTCCAGCACGTCCGGACTCCGGCCGGGATTCATTTTCACTCGGTCGAGTTGGCCAAACGGATTCAGCGGCATCTTGCCCGGTTTGAGAAACCAGCGGCGGTTAAAGACTTCGTCCGGCAGCGGATGCGAGGCAGCCCCGACGGAAGCCCGTCGCAGCGCGGCGTGTGCCTGAATAATCGATTCGGCAAGTCCCGCGACAAGCACTCTGCGGTAGGCCGCGGCAGGCGACGAACCTTCCTTGGTATTCGATGGCGGCCCGGAATGGGTATGGGTCGAGCAGATCAATATCTTGTCGGTCGCGATGCCGGTTTTTTGCGAGGCAATCCCTTTCGCCTCATCCAGAACTTCCGGCGATGTCCCAAGACTGTCCACAACAACCATCGCCAACGTCGTCGTCCCATCATCAAGCACGAGCGCCCGCGCGTGCAGCGGATCATGCGCACTTTCGGCCATGTTCGCTCTGAAACCACCCGGCATGTTCAAGGGGTATTCCCGCGGTGTGATATCCACCGCAGCGGCTCCAGCGCGAAGTGCAACTGGAGCGTCGGCCGCAAGGCCGATCGACATGCCAAGCAAGAGCAGAGCCGGCGCAGCCAGCAGGATGGTCGGAAATCTACGGTCGATGGAGTGATGCCCATGGGTCATTTTTTCAAGTCCTTTCTATCAAGCAACGCATCGATCTCGTCGAGTTCGACGCGGAAGATTTCGGTTTGAACTTTGCCACGCGACAGCGCGATCCAAAGGTACTCGCCGTGCTCCACAACGTGTGGATATTGAAGGCTGGCGATGCCGGCGCTGAATTTCTTCGTGATCCGCGCGACTTCGGGTGGAATCACTTGAGGGGATGGGATGTCAAGCCTGGCGAGGCGGGTGAATTGCCTGTCGTCGGGACTGATGGCCAGGTGCAGTTCGCGACGGCCGGCCGACGGATGGGCGTTCAACACCAGCACACGAAACCCGCGGCTCGTCTTGATCGAAAACAGCTTGCTGGTGGCATTGGGAAAATTGGTCAGGACGGGAACGTCCCACGAACGTCCTTGATCGCGCGAGGTGGAATGGAACAGCCGCCGCGAACCGGCGTTGTCGCGAAACAGCGCAAACAGCGTGCCGTCGTTCAACGGCCAAAAGATGGGTTCGTCGGGTCGAAACCCGCGGACTTGGCCGACTTGCACGACCGGAAACGCTTGCCATTGGTCGAGCGAATCACGACCGCCAATCAATACCGTGACGTTGAAGCGGGAGTCGCGTCGCGTCAAGATCCAGTCGCCGGACGGCAATCGCTGCGGCGGGAAATTGTTGATCGCGTCATCGTGTAGTTTGCCGTGCAATTGCCAATTCTGCGTTGCTTTGTCGTAGCGATAGGCCACCAACTTGAGTTGCTTCTGGTCGGGCGCGCCGAACGCCCCTTTGCCACGGTACGCCGCAGCCAGCGTCAGCAACTCCCCATCGCGCAGCCAAAGGCCACGGGCAATGAACGCGTGAGGTTCGCGCGGCGTCCCCGTCACACTCTGGGGAGCGCTCCAACTGAGTCCATCTTGGCTGGTCGCATACTTGATTTCCTGCGTGGGCCAATCCTCGATTTTTGGCCCGTCGCTCCAAATGCACCAGAATTTTCCGTCGTGATGAATCAGGTAATTGTGCAGATTCAATCTCAAATGATGCATGTCGACGTTGTCTGTCTCGCTGGCGTGGGGCCCGAGCGACGCGGGGTTGATGACGGCGTGTTGGCCCTGCAGGACCGGCAGCTTCGTCCAGTCAATCCCGTCCGAATCGACCGCTGCCCCGGCAAGGCTTAAGATCTGCACCGGGCCAGCGCCGGCCTGCCCATCCGCCGCCAAGTCCGTCTGCGCAAATTCAGCACCGCAAGTCCCGGTCGCCAGCAAAATCAAATACAAGATGGCGAGGGGCGTGAGTCTGGCAAACATGGGCTCATATCCTGTGGTCAATCGAAGGCGGGATCGATACGTGCGCATCGGGCGAAGCCTCGCTGTCGAAGCCGTGCCCGCTAACGCGGGGGCGGCTGCCCCTGGCGACACAACAGCTACGGAAACATCGGCCACCCTTTTCTCGAACAGGGCCGACGAACCTACCGCCCACAATTTATCACAACTGCGCAACCGCGGGCAGAGCCGGCGAACGAATAAGGCATGCCCACAGCGACGCAAGAACCTTGTTCGCTCGCCGTGCCGTTGCGCCGGTTGGCCGCGCAGCGACGGGCGTTCGGTTCAGTCGGTTGGTTCCGCCGCAAAGACGCGCGCCAGCGACTCGACATTGCGACGCATGACCTGTAGCCAGTCGCCGTCCTCGGGTGTGTTGCCGCAAGGTTCGAATACGACGCTGCGTACGCCGAGTTCGGACAACCGCTTGACGCTCGCTTCCAGAGGTTCGGCTTCCCAAATCATCCAGGTCGCGGGATGTGCGTCGCGCATCGTCGCCAACGCGGTCCACTGCGCATCGTCTGGAAGTGTATCGGGCTCCCAGTGAAGCGACTTCGCCTGGAGGCCGTACTTCCGCGTCAGGTATTGATAGACGGGGTGCGAAAAGATGATTGGCCGTTGCGGCGCCTGTCCGACGGCGGCGGCGAGTTGATCGTCGAACGCCTCCAGATCCGCCTTCAATGACTCGAAGCCACGATCGAACGCTTCTTGGTGTTCCGGTCGCAGCTTCGAGAGGGCTTGGCGAATGGCGTCTGCCTGAGCCATCGCGATCTCGGGATCCAGCCACGTCGTGAACGCGATTCCGGCATGCGAGTGCGCTTCGCCGGGACCATGACGGTGCGTGACGGCATCCTGCACCGTAATGTACTTGTCCTGAACGGCGCGGGATGTGTTGACAAGTTTCGATTCCGGCAACGTGACCGTCGGTACCCATTTGGCATACGTTGCTCCATTGAGCAAAATCAGATCCGCCTGCTGGTACGCAGCAACCGTTGCCGCGTCGGGTCGCCAGAACGCCGGATCTTCGTCGGGGGGCGCAGGAAACACGACCTTTACCTGTTCACCGCCGATACGATCAGCGAAGTATTTCAGCGGATAATTCACCGTGTAAATCGTCACAATCCCGGTTTGCGACGTCGTCGTATGGTCGTGCTGGCTGGAACTGATGCAGCCCACCATCAACGCGGCGACGGTCAATACAGCAATCTGATCCGGTCTGAACGTGGGCACGCAAGGACTCTCCGATGTTAGGGCGTCGTCAGGACATTTGTAGAAGCAAGCGTATCGCCGACCCGGCGAACCAGGAGGTCGTTACCGCCAGCACTCCGGCCAGGCACGCCCCCAGGCAGAGGACTCCCAACACCTCCGCCCCCAGCATACCAACGACACGCCTCCGCGAAGCACCGATCTTGATCATGGTCTCCAATTCTCTGCGTCGCAACTGCAGGGAAAGGAGAAAGACCAGGGCCATTGTCGCCAGCGTCGATATCCCCACAATCACGACGGCAAACGTAACGTACCGTCCTATGGTGAAGATGGTCCGCAACAGCTTTTCCATCACCTCCGCCGGTCGCACAATCTGCACTTCCTCGTCGTTGCTCAGGTAGCGTCCCTGCAGCAGCGCGCTGGCCTTTGCGTCATTGGGAATGGCGATGATTGCGGTGACCGGAAACTTCGAAGTGTCGCCATGAAAATGAAACGAGGTCAGGTTTTCTGACGTAATTTCGTTATAGTGCAACACAGCGGCATTGGCGACAACCTGGTTGCCTTCCTTGCGAAGGACGTTGTCGGCTGCCTCAGGACGACTTAGGTCTTCGTGCCCGTGGCCAAGCCCTGCGATGACCCAGGCAGTCTTCAGATCGACGAACACGGCCTGATCGTCAGGCGAATCGCTCGCCCCAAGCACACCAACAACATGCATTTTCAGCGGGTAGACGCCCGCGATGTTAAAGACGTCTTCGACCGAGGAGAGAAGCTCATCACCGGCGCTGAGGTTCCTCGCACGGGCCACCTCGCTGCCGATTACACATTCCCCCAGCATGGCGATTTGGCGACCTTGAGTCACGCGGAGCTGCCTGAATTCGAAGTAGCTCAGCGACGT
>JAUIHJ010000722.1 GCA_030432015.1 bacterium | reverse complement strand
GCGGCACGATGTCGGCAAGCAGGCCATGGAGGGTTCAGGGCAGACACAGAACGGCGCCGAGACAGATCTCGTCGATTGGGTGGCGCGGCATCTCCACGACGCGCAGGAGGGACGTGGGCCACCCGTCCGTTTCGCCATGCGGGGCGCCGCGCCGTCGGTTAACATTCAATTCGCAACAGCGACACCAAGCGATGTGGGACGCCGTGTGAGCATCGCTGCAGTGATCTCCGGCCTGCTGATCGCCTTGGGATTGGTGATCCGAAGGATTCCGTTCAGCGATACGATCGAGCAATCTTGGTATGCCCTGGGTGTCTGCGGTGGCGTAGTCTGGTGGCTATGGTTTACACCGAGCTTTGCAGGACTCGTGGTGATGGTCCTGTTTCTGGCAGCTGCGCTGTGGCCAGTTCGCAAGTCGCATCGAGCGCCGCGTGTGACGGAGTAGGACCGGATCGCTGCTAGCGTGTGGTGGTGATTTGCCGCTCAGGGTTCGTCTAGACTCCCGCGAGGGGTTTTGATATTTTGTGCGACCTTGATCGGGGCAACCTGATCGAGTTCCCTGAAACGAAGCCACGCGGGACGAACAAGGAGGTAGTCCGGCATGACTGCTCAGAATAAGCAAGAACTTTACGTACATATTCGCTGGATGATTCGGCGAGATATGCCGGATGTCTTGGACATCGAGAACCGCAGCTTTGAATTCCCCTGGTCCGAAGAGGACTTTATCCGCTGTCTGCGGCAACGCAATTGCATCGGAATGGTGGCGGAATACGACGAGCAGGTCGTCGGGTTCATGATTTATGAACTGCACAAGACGCGCTTGCACATTTTGAACTTCTCCGTTCACGAAGACTTCCGCCAACGGGGCGTCGGTCACGCGATGGTCAGCAAACTGATCAGTAAACTGTCGCATCAGCGTCGTAATCGAATCTTGCTGGAAGTTCGCGAAACCAACCTGAGCGCACAGCTCTTTTTTCGTCGCGCTGGGTTCAGCGCCGTCTCGGTTTTGCGCGATTTCTATGACGATACCACGGAAGATGCGTATCTCATGCAGTATCGCTACGAGCCGAAAGAAGAAGAACTCGCAACATCCGGCAATCGGATCAAACGGCTGGCCGGTTAGCGCCGAGCATGCACGCAGAGCGGGCCAATTTCCAATTGGTCCGAAGTCGTCAACAACCCGTCGATTCGGGGACTGGTCCGCAGCGCGTCAGAAGTCAAGGCGTGTCACTTGAAGGTCCGGCAAGGAGACGACGGTCACCGAATGCGGGTTCGCGCGATAAATGGCGCCGGGATTCAGAACCAGCGTCCCGTCGTCCAGGTGATGCTCGGCACAATGCGTGTGGCCATAGCAAACGAGGTCCCAGTCATTCGAACTGATGGCCGACTTCAGTCGTCTGCTGTCGTCGCCGTGCAGGAACGCAACCTCCAGCCCGCCAAGCTGCAACGACCCGAAACGCCCGTGGCAAATACCACCCGAGCGTTCAATGGCGGTGCGCAGTATCCCCTCGTCACGGTCGACATTGCCGAAGACGTAATGGGCCGGCCAACCGGCAAACAGCTCCGGAATTGCGGGCGACCCAATGTCACCGCAGTGGATGACCAGATCGACCGAAAACGTGTCTAGCATCCGGACCGCATTCATCGCGTTCTCGAGATGTCCGTGGGTATCACTGACGACGCCGACGTTCATTGTGTGGTGGGTTCCTAAATGGCCGAGCGTGATTCAGCAGCGCACACCCCGTCAGCGGGAGAGGCACCTTTTTCGCCGACAGGCGGTTTTTCTACAGTTCAATCTAATGGACGGCGAACAACGAGCCGGACCCGGATTGTCGCCGAATTGCACTCGGTCATCTAGCCGCGAGTGGGCGCGAGATACCGAAGTCTTGTTCGAATTGTGACGGCCTACCGCCGCGGCACATGGGCGCTACACCAAAGTTGACGCATTGGGTAACAAGAAAACAATGCCTTCCGCAAACGGGCCATTCAAAACGCAAAGCTGCAAAAATCTCGCGGCGGGCTGGCCGGAAAACGCAACTTCAAGTCCGGTCAGCCATTCAACACCAACGCTGCATGTTCCTGATCGGCGTCCTAGCGTATGATACCTGCGATCAACAAGTAAGTGTTGGCGCGGAATCTGCAACTCACCCGGCAGCGCTGGGGTTGGAACACGGGAGTGACTACGACGCGTGACGCGTTGGTAGTCCTCAGGTCAACGCTGAACGCCAGCCAATACACCAGATCGCGGCGCCACTACGTTGGGCAGATCACACTCCGGAAACACCGATGATGCAGCAAGAAATCGTGGCCTGGCTGTTCCTCGGCATCGTCGCCTGCATTCCCCTGATCTGGATATGGAGAATCTACCGACGTCAGCATTTTTCGCCGGCCCAATTTGTTCTATGGACGGCGGCGCATATCCTGGTTCGCGTGTTATGGGGCGCCAAACTCCCTTCTTTTCCGGAGGCGGCCAAAAAATCCGCGGTGATCGTGTGCAATCATCGCAGCAGCGTGGACCCGTTTTTTCTACAAGTCTGCGTGGGACGACCCATGCACTGGATGGTCGCCAAGGAATATTGCGAGCACGCTGCCTTTCGCTGGTTTCTCAAACAGACACAGGCCATTCCCGTAAATCGCGGTGGGATCGACACGGCCTCGACGAAATCCGCCATCCGCTTGGCGGCGGCCGGAGGTGTCGTGGGCATGTTCCCCGAGGGTCGCATCAACCTGACTGACGACTTCATGCTGCCGGTCCGGCCCGGTGCGCTGATGGTCGCTTTGAAGGCTCGCGTGCCGATCGTCCCCTGCTTTATCGACGGGGCACCATTCGGCGGGACGCCATGGAGCCCGTTCTTTCTGACCGCACGCACGCGAGTTACCTTTGGCCAGCCCGTCGACCTGTCGCCGTACTACGAACAGGAGCACGACAAGACGTGGTCGGGACGAATGATGTTGGAGGTCGTCTCGCGGATCGCCGACCTGGCCGGCGCGCCACGTAGCGGACTCCGACTGGCGGGGAAGCAATGGCTGCCGTCCCAAGAGGAGTTGCGTGCGGACGCGGAAGCGCGTCGAAGCCGAACCGACTGACACGCGATCGTATTCGCTGCAAGATCGCTGACGGTCCGGCTGCGGCACGGCTTCTTCGCCGTGAAAACACCTGCGATCGGACGGACGTCAATGCCGAGTCGCGTGCTTGTGCTCCGATGCTCGAACGCGTCTCGGACCAGCTAATCGTCAGACAACGCTGACGCCGGGCCTACACGCTCCACCGCTGTCGCCAAGTCCGCGCGACCGATTGCAAACGCGGTTCGACATCGGCCAGCGAATCACTCGACACGAACAACGTCGCCACCGGGTGCCCCGCAACGATGCGTTGGCCGACCGGTGGGATGTCCGCGACCACTGGCCATGGCTGACGATCGTTGGACTGCCGGGCTGTTGCCACGAAAGCCTCATCGATCTGCAGGTCGCGACTCGCATACATGACCGCCTTGCCTCGGAATCGCCCCACGGACTCGGGGAGACGACGGTTCAGGCGGCCATCGCGACAGGCCGCAATATGCTCGGCGATCGCGTGGCGCTGCAGGCCGAATTCAAGGATCTCGATCGAACTTGTGTACCGCGGGTTAACCTCGATGGTCCAGATCCCTTCACGGTTGGCAATGGCATCAACACCAAACAGACCCTGCAAACGAAACTCGCGCGCCAAGCACTCGCCGATTCGGCACCAGTTCGCAACGACCGCTGCGGGCAGGGGCAAAGGGCCGATCGAACCTGTATAGCGAAATCCGGATGCCCCAGCCCACGCGGCCCCGACGAGTTGACGGGTTACACCGAACAGCACTGCTTCGCCGCCCGCGGCAACGAAGACGGCGCTTTGCGAATCCCCTTCGACCTCGCGCTGCAGGTACCAGGTTGCATCCGGATCGCCTCGCGAACCATCGACCGCGGCATCTGCAACGCTGCGGCGATGGGCCTGCCAAAAATCGATCTTGCCACCACCCGCCGAGCGATACGGTTTCCGGAGCCAGCGACGATTCACGTGAGTTGCCCAGGCAGGTGGCCCAGCGCACGATGTGACATGCGCGATGTCCGGGTACAAGAGGCCTGCATCGCGAAGGCACTCGGCAAGCTTCCATGGATCACGAACCTGGGAAATTACGCGCGACGGAGTCCCCCACAACACGCGGTCG
>JAUIHJ010000721.1 GCA_030432015.1 bacterium | reverse complement strand
GCGCAACTGAACCGCCAGATAGTTGCCCGCCTGCGGTGTCGTATTGGTCAACAACGCGGCCGGTGCGTCCAGGTGGGAAACGCACGCGTCCTCGCGACCGTCGCGATTCCAGTCCAATATCGCCAACGCGCGTCCAAAATATCGCCCCTCGAAATAGGGCCCCAAGCCGTCGGCCGCCAACTCCGTGAATCGTCCCTCTCCGGTGTTACGCAGGTACTGCGGTGGCATCCGATCGGGGGCGCCATGGGCAAACGTCAGGTCAATATGGCCATTGGTGACAATCAGGTCCGGCCAGCCGTCGAGTTCGCCGTCGAGGAATTGGGTACCAAAACCGAGCATATTGAATCCTGAGTCACGCAGATTTGCTTCCCGCGTCACGTCTTCAAAGTTGTGGTCGGCCGATTGCGCATACAGGACGTTCGACTCCGCGTAAAAGTTCGTCACGAACAGGTCCAGCAGGCCATCGGCGTTGGCGTCGCCTGCCGCCACCCCCATGCACGCCTGCAGCTTGCCGATCTCGTCGAAGCCCAAACCCGAGACGATCCCCTGCTCCCTGAATGCCAGCGGTCCACCGGCCGCGACCGTCTCGTTGCGGTGATAGAAATTGGCCGAAGTATCGTTCCCCACAAAAATGTTGAGCCGGCCGCTCCCCTCAAAGTCCGCCGCAATGACCCCCAGACCCTTGCCATCGGCGGCCACGACCCCGCTCTGCTGCGTGACGTTCGCAAAACGCCCATCGCCCAGATTGCGGTACAGTTGATCCTGGTCTGCGGTCAGCAGTGTGGGCGCACAGGTGCGAGGTTGGCCCTCATGTTTACATTTGAGCTTAAGCACTTCGTCCTTGAGTGCGTAGTTGACGGCATAGATTTCAAGCAATGCGTCACCGTCCAAGTCGGCCATCAGGCAACTCGTTGTCCAGCGATCCCCGCCGGCTCCAGCCTGTTCGGTCACATCGACGAAATGACCATCCCCCATATTTTGAAAGAGCCGATTGGCACCGAAATTAGCCACATACAGGTCCGGGAAGCCATCGCTGTTGTAGTCGCCGACCGCCACCCCCTGTCCATAATGGGCGTCATCGAGACCGGCTTCCGAGGAGATCGCCTCAAACCCTTCGCCATCGAGGTTTCGATAGAGGCGGTTGGTGTATTGCGTCTGACCGTCCTGAATCGGGAACGGGCCGCTCTGCACGAAGTAGAGATCCTGCCAGCCGTCCTGGTCCATATCGATCGCCGCCACGCCACCACCGGTGGCCTGGAGAATGTGCACCAAACCGACAGTCGCCGTAGTGCCGTTGAAATAGTCGAAATCGATGCCAACCTCCGCAGCGACGTCCGAAAATCGGACGGTGCTGGCGATCGGCGACACTGCACGCAAGCCGGGCTTTGGCAGCTTTGCGCCTGACCAATCCGGCAACGGAAACTGGCTCCGTTCAAAACTCGCCAACCGATCCGCCGACGGCGCCGTCAGCGTTTCCTCCGTGGGAAACTGCCCATCCAACTCCAACAGCTTGGACCGAGCCCAATCGACATGGCCCACGTTCCACATTTCGATCATCCTGCACCAGCCGGCGGCTTCGAGGGGTCGGCCGAGCGATTCGAGGAGTTCGGCAGCCTTCCTGGCAAGCTCTGCGTTGTAGCCGACACGCAACTCATTCAGCAGATAACTCAATTGCGACAAGCGTTGCGAGCGGACGGCAAGTGCCGCTGCTAAATCGGGGTGCCCCGCGTCGTTCAACAACTGCGACAGTTGGAACACGGCGCCTTGATGGTTTGGATCACGGGAGCAAACCTCCAGAAAGCAGCGAACGGCAGCCTGTTTTTGGCCGTTTCGCCGGGCCCAGAGCCCTCGCGTGTACCACACTTCCGGATGCGTATCTGCTGCGATCGGCAGTTGTTGTTGCCACTCCAGAAACTCCGAATCGGTGCCTTGGTCAAGCAGGATGCCGCCCAGCCGAGCTTGAGCCTCCAGAGAATCGGGCTGCTCGGCAACAACGCGTCGCAAGATCTCTTCCGCTTCGTCGATGTGGCTCTTGACCAGCGCTTCGCGGGCGCGTCCGATCAGCACGGCGGAATTGCCTGCGTCTGTGGCCAGGCAGTTTTCGACGAACTGGTAGTCCTCAAGGAATGTTGTATCGATCGCGCCCGCCATCTGAAGATGGTCTTTGGCCAACTGTCCAGCCAGGAGCAAGCGGCGGACAAGTGGAGCCGATTCCCACGTCCGCCCCTGACATTGCAACAAAATGGCCAACTTCTTATTGGCCCTAAAATGCCCTGGATCATACATTAGCGCGCGGCGCAGGCAACGTTCCGCCTCGCGCGCGTGTCCAGTTGCCATTAGCCGTTCGCCGGCGCGAGAAAGGGCATGCACGGCCGCGGCGCCGCCATCGTCGGTAACCTGTCGAAAATACGCGACCGCCTCGTCGTCGCGGCCTAACCGTATCGCGGCCTCGCCGGCGATGAGCAGCGCCAAGGATGATTGCGGACGGTGCTGCAACGCCGCCAACGCACAACGTTCGGCGTCCGCATATCGGTCCTGGATCAGATGCGACGCAGCCCGGCGGAGTTGCGAATCTGACTCCGAGACCCAGATGATCGGCGCGAGGCAAACAGCCGCACCGAACAATGATGCGGCGACCAGCACATACCGCACCCGTCGGTCGGTCGCGTTACGGCAGTGATCACGCATGAGAGTCATTGCTGGGGGGCGTTGACGCGAAACCGTTCACCCGCGCACATCTTGCACCAATCCCCAGACCAGAAAGGCGAGCCCCAGCGCGGCCAACACAATGCTGGCGGGCATTAGCAGTTGGCTGGCAAAGGCCTGGTGGGGGAATCCAATCAGATACGAATGTGCGAAAGACTGCTCGGCAGCCAAAATCAAAAGCGCTCCGGTCAGCATTCGCATGGTTGCGCTGTGGCCTCAACGGATAACAAGAAAAACGTTCCGCCCGCCGACAACGGCGGGCGGAACGTGGAAGAAATCAGCAGACACGGTCCCTACGGCAGTTCGACTGGCTTGCCGTCGGCGCGGCTGCACGCCCGCAGCAAGATTTCAAGATCAATCGTCTCCGTCACGAATCGGACCGAACCATCGGCGAGCGCTGCCTGGACGCCACCTGGGTGCGCGGCATAAATACCGTTGTTGGGACCGTCGTTGTTGCCGGTACCCGGCAAGGAATTGTCGACCGTATTCGGTGGGTAACGCACGGTCGTAATATTAAACTTACGATCGCCCGCGCTCGGGCTCCCCATCAACCAGCCATGGTGATTGTTAACCTGCACGGGATTTCCGTTGTTGTCCCGAAAGAAGTCGCCCGCTTCGCTGATGGCGAGGGTGTTGGACGTGCCGTCGGTGATCTCGGCAAACTTGACAACCGCCATTCCGGCCGGACGTCCTCCCCATCCATGGCCGATCAGCACGCCACCGTTGCTCGTCACACCGCCGCCCGTGACGGTGCCACAACAGCCACAGCAGTTAATCTGTGTTGTGCCACCGTTCCTGAATGCATTAACGAACTGCGATGGCTGGCTGCGAGAGTTTCCGTCGGCCGCGCCAGAGATCCCAATGTACTGCGGCTTCGTGTGATTCATGCCGGTTCCGACGTTACCAACCGCCGGCACGGGACTCGATGGGCAGAGAAATGACGGAATCGTCACATTGTTGAACGTCAGGCCATTAACGTTGCCGGCCGATACACCGCTGTGTGCCCAACCGGGATGATCACCACCAATAAACAGTTTATCGTGCATCGTGGACTGCTCGATAAACGGCAGAATATGGGCGTACCACGAGAAACCCCACTGGCTATTCGACCGCCCGCCAACGCCATGGGCACCTGGTGGGAACGACTTGTAGGTGTCGTGATAGTTGTGCAGGGACAGGCCCAGTTGTTTGAGATTATTGCCGCAACTCATGCGACGCGCGGCCTCACGTGCGGCCTGCACGGCAGGCAGCAACAGGGCGACCAAGATCCCAATAATGGCAATGACGACCAACAACTCGACAAGCGTAAAACCGCGTTGCCGAGTCGGTCCGGATGGTTTCAGAATAGTCACGGCAGGAACTCCTTGTAACGAATGACAATACCAATGAGAAATCAAGAGAAACGCATTCCTCATTAGAACCCAAAAGCGGCCGAAATGCAATATTCAGCCCGTATTTCGCAGGGTCTTTCGGTATTTAAATTCGACAATCATCGTAAATGAAG
>JAUIHJ010000016.1 GCA_030432015.1 bacterium | reverse complement strand
GGTCCGCACCAACGCCGACTCCCCGGAAGATTCGCAGCGGGCTCGTGAATTCGGCGCCCAGGGCATCGGCCTGTGCCGTACGGAGCACATGTTCTTTGAAGGTGACCGGATCACGGCCGTACGCGAGATGATCCTCGCCGATGACGAAGGGGCGCGCCGAGCCTCGTTGGACAAGCTGTTGCCGTTCCAGCGGGACGATTTCATCGGTATTTTCACGGCCATGAAGGGCTTGCCCGTCACGGTCAGGTTGCTCGACCCGCCGCTGCACGAATTCCTGCCCCACGACGAAAAGGCGCAGGAAGAAATGGCGACGCACATGGGCGTCGCGGTGGAGGAAGTCACGTCGCGTGTGGCGCAACTTCACGAGTCCAACCCCATGCTGGGGCACCGTGGTTGTCGGTTGAGCGTGACTTATCCCGAAATCCTCGAGATGCAAGTTCGGGCAATTGTCGAAGCGGCGATCGCCTGTCAGGCGAAGAACATCGACGCGCATCCGGAGATCATGATTCCATTGGTCGGGGCAGCAGCGGAGCTGAAGCTACTGCGCGGGCTGACGGAAAAAACGATCGACCTCGTCAAGCAAGAAAAGGGCGTCAGCAAGCTGGACATCCTGATCGGCACGATGATCGAGATTCCACGCGCCGCCCTGACCGCCGATGAGGTCGCCGAATTCGCTGACTTCTTCAGCTTCGGGACGAACGACCTCACGCAGATGACGTTCGGCTATAGCCGCGACGACATCAACTCGTTCCTGCCGGATTACCTCAGGATGGAACTCCTGTCCGCCGACCCGTTCCAGTCGTTGGATCAGACGGGCGTTGGACAGTTGGTCGAGATGGGCGTGGCCAAGGGCCGGAGCACCCGCAAGGGCCTGAAGGTCGGCATTTGTGGCGAGCATGGCGGCGATCCGTCGTCGATCGACTTTTGCCACCGTGTCGGATTGGACTACGTCAGTTGCTCGCCTTTCCGGGTGCCGATCGCCCGTCTGGCCGCAGCCCAAGCTGCGATTAACAACGGCGCGTAACGGATCGCAACCCGACAACCGTGTCACCTGACAACCGCGGACAGGCTGGCTGGAGCTTTTCAGCCAGCCTTTCGCGTTTCTTGCCAGGCAGACTCCTGCGTGGCAGCGTCCCGTGCCGTCGTCGCCTGGGCCGCCGTATCTTGCTGATCCGCTACCGGGAAGCGAACGGTGGCCGCGCGTGGCGTGCGGCGCTCTTGCACCACGCCCCGCTTGCTATGGACCAGGAACTCGTGGAACTCGGCAGCCGGGCCGGCGGGGAAATCTTGCGCAAGCCGAGCCAGGACTTCTTGCCAGGTCAGTCCTTCGCGATAGAGGATCCGATAGGCCGCCTTCAAATCGGCGAGGTCGGTCGCAGAAAATCCGCTGCGACGCAGACCAACACGATTGAGACCCACGATTTTGGTCGTGACTCCGTCCAGCATCACAAACGGTGGCACATCTTGGGAAACGTGCGATTGCCCTCCGACCATGGCATATTGGCCGATTCGACAGAACTGATGAATTCCGGCCGCGCCACCGAGATAGACGCGGTCATCGACAACCACGTGGCCAGCAATCATGACGTTGTTTGCCACAATGATGTCATCACCCAGATCACAGTCATGGCCAACGTGGGAATTGGCCATAAACAGATTGCGATGGCCGACATGGGTAACGTCGGCGGGTTTGAGTGCGCGATGAATCGTCACATATTCGCGAATCACGTTATGGTCGCCGATTTCCACGCGGCCGACTTCATTCCCGGCTTGCATGTGTTGTGGTCGACCGCCAATCACGGCACCTTCGGAGACCTGGCAATTCACGCCCAGCGACGTGCCGGATTTGATGACCACATGGGACGCGATTTGGCAATCGTCGTGGAGCGTCGCCCCGGCTTCAATCAGCGAAAATGGGCCAATTGATACATTAACGCCCAGTTGAGCGTCGCTTGAGACAACTGCTGTCGGATGAATATTTGTCACTGTAGGTCCTCTGGTGCACGTTTCCTTGAATGTCATCGGCACGCGTCCATCATCGGATTGAAACGATTTTATCGGTTGGTCACGAGAATCTGGGTTCTGTCGGCCCGTCACGGGGGGCCGGAATCAAGCTGGAGGCCAGCATCGTCAATGTGGTACTGGACGATTCGGTCGTCGCAAGCGCTGCCGCGATGCTTGGCGATGTACAGGCCACGGGCGATCCGGTTGCCTTCCCGAATCTTGCCGAGATAGATCAACGTGTTCGCGTTGGCCAAAGCGTCACCTTCATCCAGTGGCCGGGCAAGCATGTCGTCCAATAGGGCATCGTGCGAGGTGTACAGCAGCAGGCAGCTATTGGAGGCAGCATCGTAGGTATTTTCTGCCACGGCGGCGGCGTTGCGGCGATAGGCTTCGCGGAACAGATCGCGGGCCACCCATGGCGGGTCCTTTCGCATGACCTGGTGATAAACATATTCAAATAAATTGAATTGAATCGACTCGTGCGGCGTGTCCGTGGGTTCGATGCCGTCGACCACAAATCGCCGTGTACCCTGAACACAGTTGCCATACAGGAAGGCGATCGCGCTGCGCAGCTTCGCATTCAACTCCGCCTGCCAGCTTTGCCACTGGTCAAAGTCCAGGTCGCGTTTGGTGACCCGCCGCCCGCTGTAATCGAAGACGTGCATATAGTCGCCGTGATTTCTCCCGCAATCAAAAAACGCATCCAACGCGACCATCTGATCGCCCGAGACTTTAGACATCGTCCAGTCAAATAGCCGCGAAGCGTATTCCGAATGGCTTTGTGAATCACCTCGCGCGCTCATGTCAAAGACGGCTCCCCGTCGCCCCTCTTGCTCCAGGCCGGCATTGGCGAATTGAATGCCAAGCTGTGTCTTTCCGATCCCTGTGGCCCCCACAACCACCGCCAAGGTGCCGGGCAACAGTCCGCCGCCCAGCATTTCGTCGAGTTGATCGATTCCTGTCGAATGACGATCCTGACTAACCATCGATGTCCCTTATCCCCGCCATGCCACCACGTTCCCCGCGTTTGATGTTCGCTGCGACTTGGCCGCTTGGCTTTCCAATCGTGTGTTCCGCGCGATAGTATGCCGAATCACCGTGGAATGTCCTAGCGTGATATGATGCATGGCCACGGAATCGATGGAGTCAAGTAATTTTTCCGGGAAAAACTACATATGTCCACGGACACCACGCTGGTGCATCTCTTCCTTGATCGCGTCGCATCCAGCGGCGACACCACCGCGATTTGGGTTGCCACCGATGACGAATTCCAGCCGCGAACGTGGCGAGAGCTGGCGGATGATGTGTTGTGCGTCGCGGCCTCATTGGCGGAATTCGTGACGCCCGGCGAGCGAGTGGTCCTGCTCTCAGAAAACAGGTACGAGTGGATCGTTTGCGATCTGGCGATCCAATTGGCACGTGCCGTTCACGTCCCGATTCACGCACCGCTCACATCCGCGCAGGTGCTCGCCCAGATCCACGACTGTGGTGCGCGCGTGGTGATCGCATCATCGCCCGAACAGGCAGAAAAGATCGTCGCCGGTGCCAACGATCTGCCGGCGGACTTGCGGCTCTTCTGTTTCGACGGGCACGACCAGATCGCTGCGGCCGAACCATTTTCGACGCTGCTCGCCGGCCACTCCGCCTCGACCGCAGCCATCATCCAGGGGGCACGCGACCAGGTAACCCCCGAGTCGATTGCAACGCTGCTGTACACATCCGGCACAACCGGCGAACCCAAGGGTGTCATCCTCACCCAGCGAAACCTGACCAGCAATACGTTGGGCACCTTGGAAGGCGTCCCGCAATCGCCACAAGACCTGCGTGTCGGATTCTTGCCGCTCAGTCATGTCTTCGCGCGGACCTGCGACTTGTACACGTGGATCGCCCTGGGCTCGCAACTGGCGCTGGCTCGATCTCGCGAGTCCGTGATCGCTGACTGCCAGGCGCTTCGCCCCACCACGTTGAACGGCGTTCCCTATTTCTTCGATAAAGTCCGTCGCACCCTAGTCGACGCGGGCAAGGCCGACGAACCAGGCGCGCTCAACGGTCTGTTTGGGGGGCGGCTCAAGTTCTTTTGTTCCGGTGGCGCCGCGTTACCCGATCACGTATTTGATTTCTATCTAGAACGGGGGGTCCCGATCTTGCAGGGCTACGGCCTGACGGAGACGTCGCCGGTGATCAGTGTATCCAGTCTGGAACATGTGCGACGTGGTGCCTCGGGCCGCGCGATTCGGGATGTCGAAATCCGTATCGCCGACGACGACGAAATCCTGACGCGAGGACCGCATGTAATGTCCGGTTACTACCATCGGCCCGAGGCAACCGCCGAAGTCATCCGCGACGGCTGGTTTCATACCGGTGACTACGGACACCTCGATGGTGACGGGTTTCTCTTTATCCGGGGCCGCAAAAAAGAGATCATCGTGACGTCGGGAGGAAAAAACGTCTCGCCCGTGCAGTTAGAGTCGTTGTTGACCGAAGATCCGCTCATTTTGCAGGCTGTTGTCATCGGTGACGACCGCAATTATTTGACGGCCTTGATCGTGCCGGACCCCGAACAGCTTCGCGACGTCATTGGCGAGAAGCCATGGGGAATTACTTCACCTGCCGCAGCGCTGGTCCACCCGGAAGTCCGGGCGTTATACGAAGCGAGAATCCAGGCCCGGCTGGTGTCCGTCTCCTCATTTGAGCAGGTGCGCAAATTCACATTGTTGGAGCGGGGATTCACGATCGAGTCGGGGGAAATGACGCCCAAACTCAGCCTGCGGCGCGAAGTCATTGCTGCCAACTTCGCAGCAGAAGTCGAAGCCATGTACCGCACCTAGGAAGGTGACCCTAAAAGGTTGCCGCATATATAGTTTGAGCCTAAGATAGACTGTTCCAAGCGAGTCGACGTGCGGCATCGACGCGCATCATCTTCCCGCCTCAACGTGACGAGGAATGTACACCCGTGAGTGATGGATTTGACCCGTACCGCGAGTGGCTGGACCTTGATGTCTCCATCGCACCGATCGATCATTACGAATTGCTCGGCCTCAAGCGATTTGAATCTGATCCGGGTGCGATTTCCGACGCGGCAGACCGGACGCTGTCCCTTGTTCGTAGCTTCCGACCGGGGGACAACTCACAAGCCTGGGCCCGACTCCTGGACGAAATCACGGCGGCCAAGAATTGCTTGCTGGACGACGTGTCACGGGCGGCCTATGACCGTGCATTGGAACAGGAAGGACTCGTTCAGTTCTCGAAGAACGGCTCGGATTCCGTTGGCGTTCCCCACCCAACTTCACCGGCCGCTCAGTCGCCACAACCTCACGATCATTCCGTTTCGCCATCGCCGGAGAATCAACCGGGGGCCCCTATTTCCAGCGCAGCGAGCGAGATTCCGGGATTCACCAATGCGCAAACCGTGATCCCGGGTTATCCCCAACCCGCACCTCTGGGAGTCCCGACGCCGATCATCGATCCGATGGCACCCCTTGATGTGTCGAACCTGGGCCAGCCTTCAGGCCCCGCGCCGATCCCCAGCTCGTCGGTCGAGCATGTACCGATCCCCGGCTTTGCCAATGTTGCACCGCCAGCCGCTCCGGCGGCGCCGGTGCCGGGCGCCTTCGGTCAGGGCCTCACCTCGCAACCGAATGCGGCGGGGCAGCCGATCGCAATGGCTCAGCCCGTCGTCTCCCCGGCGGTGGCAGGGCAACCCGTGGCGGCACAACCGGGGCCTGGCGCCGTTGCAGCCTACGGTGGCGAATCACAGCCCGCGGCGACCTCTGCAGCACCGCCTGCCGCCACGATCGCCGGAGGCGGTATGACGGTCCCTCCGCCTAAATTTGGGCCGAAACGATCTGCCGCTACCGCGGCGCGGATGCGATCTCAACCGGGCATGACCCTTCCGATTCTCGTCGGCGCCGCCGTCGGCCTGGTGCTGTTGATTCTGGGAGGACTGTATCTCTCCAGCCGACAACCAGAGGGGACTGACGTTGTCGCCGACGCGAGTCCAGGCTCGAATTTTACCGCTGCGGCGCCGCCGACCACGGCCAACACCGTCCCGAAAGGGGTAACACCAACCTCGATCGAAGGTGCACTCGACCGTGCCGGAGCAGACGTCACACAACCGGCGAGCACCAACTCGTTTGAGCCGACGCCGCCCGCAATGGAAATGCCAGAGGTCATGGAACCGACCTCTCCTGATTCGACAGTGCCGGAACCGGGTCCAACCGCACCGGAGCCCACACCCCCCTCGCCACCAACCGTCTCTCCTTCGGAGCCCTCGCCGCCCGAACCGGAACCAATGGAGACAATGCCGGCGCAGCCCAGCCGCGCGGACCTCGCCAAACTGACCACCAAGCTGAAAGCCGCTCGCCTCGCCTTGTTCCAGCACGATTTCACGAGCGCGAAAGCGCACGTGGCAAGTGCCGAACCGTTGGTGGTGCTCGATTCACATCGCATGTTGTTCGACCGACTGCGTTTGATGATCGACTATGCAGCCGGTTTTGACGAAGCGATCAAGGCGGGTACTGAAAAACTGCAAGCGGGCGAGTCGATTCAGCTCGAGAATAGCGCGATCGGCATTGTTGAAACGTCTCCCGATCGAGTCGTCTTGCGAGTCGGCGGCGTCAATCGACGCTACGAGTTGTCCAATCTGCCGCTAGGATTGGCCGTGGTCCTGGCACATCAAGCCGTCTCGCCCACCGACCCAACGACCATCGCTCAGAAGGCATGCTTCGTCCTGACAAGTCCATCGGCGGACGCGAAGGCGAAGGAAAAGACCCGTGCCTGGTTCACCGAAGCCGCGGCCAGCCTGCCGGAAGTGGCCGATTTCCCCAACGTGATGCAGGACGATTACGAACTGCTGCAAGGCGAAAACGGGGCGACAACGCCTTCGCGGCCGATGCCGCCCGCAGCAGCGGAACCGGTTGCCAAGCCCACACGTGCCGAGGTCGTAAAACTGGCCGCCGCCTTGGAGAATGCACGCAAGGCGATCGCGAATCGGAACGCAAGTGGTGTCGAAGAACACTTACAAGTGGCGGAGTCTTTGGCAAAATTACCCGACCACCAACAAAAAGTATGGCGCCTACAACGGCTCGCCGAGCATGTGAAAGCGTTCGACGAAGCCATGCGCGACGCGGTCTCGAGCTTGAGTCCGGGCGACGTGATTAAGGTCGGCAGCAGCACCGAGCTCACCGTGCAGCGTGTGAACCCAGCAACCTTGTCCGTCGAAGTCGCGGGGCTGAAAAAGACTTACCCGCTGGACAACCCGCCACTCGGCCTGGCCGTGGCCCTCGTGCAGACGAAACTCTCAGCGGATGACCCGCTAACCAAGGCCGTTCAAGCTGCCTTCGTGGTGGTGAGCAAGAACTCCGACGACCGCTCGCTCGCCAAGGCCCGTACGTGGTACGAAGAATCCGCGGCCGGAAATCCGGACTTCGCCGAGTTGAGCAATGTCATCGATGATGATTACGACCTGCTGAAGGATTTTCAGGAAATGGAGTAGGCGGCTTGCGCCACGTTATGGTTTACCGCGTTGCCGATTAACGAACGCCCAACAACGACCAGCTGTCGTTTCCGGCCCCTTGCCAGGCAGGCATGCAGGGGCTCACACCATGGAAGAACACGTCGAAGCGGAACAACATGGCACATTCCAAATGAGCAACAGCGGTCCGTACCGCTCGCTGGGTTAAACCATGGGAGCTGGGGAGACAACATGCGGCTCCCCACCAGACGCGACAAGGAACGACACAAGAACAGCTTTCTTAATGTAGCAACCGACCAAGTACCAACCTTATCCTGCCGTCGTTTCTAAAAAAACGGACAGCCAGAAAACCCCCGCCATGCTGGAAAAACTAGGACCCTACCGGCTCGACAAACAAATCGGTCGTGGTGGTATGGGGGCGGTATACGCGGGAGTCAACGAGGAAACGGGGCAAAAGGCGGCCATCAAGATTCTCGCGGCTGGGTTCGCCGAAGATCCGGGCTTCCGTAATCGCTTCCTGTCGGAGATCGAGACGCTCAAACAACTGCGTCATCCAAACATCGTGCGTCTCTTTGGCGACGGCGAACAGGATGGCCAGTTGTTTTACGTGATGGAACTGGTTGAAGGCACGAGCCTCCAGGAAGAGTTGCAAGCTGGACATCGCTACGACTGGCTCGAGACGACTGACATTGCGATTCAGATCTGTCAGGCACTCAAGCATGCGCATGACCACGGGGTCATCCATCGCGATCTCAAACCCGCGAACTTGCTTCGTGCATCCGACGACCAGATCAAGTTGACCGACTTTGGCATCGCCAAACTCTTCGGCGGCACCAATCTGACGGCTGCGGGGAGCGTCGTGGGCACAGCCGACTTTATGTCACCCGAACAAGCCGAAGGGCGTGGTGTAACCTATCGGTCTGATCTGTACAGCCTGGGTACGGTCATGTTTACGCTGCTGGCTCGGCGGCCGCCCTTTGCCGGCGCCTCGCTGCCGCAAGTCGTCCACAAACTACGTTACGAGGAAGCGCCCTCGGTCCGCCGCTTCAATCCTCACGTTCCGTCGGAACTCGAACAGATCATTCACCAACTCCTCAACAAGGCTCCTGAAGCCCGTGTCGCGACCGCATTGGTCTTGTCCAATCGCCTCAAAGCCATGAAGCACGGGTTGGCCAATGCCGAACCCGACAGCGGTGCCATGCCCGTGGCCAACGGAATTTCAAGGCCATCCACACCTGCGCAACCGTCCGACGAGGAAGTCACGCGAGTTTCGAAATCGAACCGCGGCCAGAATACGGAACTGAATCCGACCGCGGTGGACGACCCGGATCAGCCCGCTAACAGGGATCGTGCCAAGGCCGCCCCGTCCTGGAACGATGCCACGGTCGCCACCGGCGACGTCGCCTCGGACAAACAAGCGACCGGGTATGAGGCAACCGGTCAACATATAACGGGATCCGAGGCCTCCGCCAGCGGACATTCGGGAGTTGCGTCGCGCGAACATGGGGGCGACTCGTCAAAGCCGACGGTGGTCGAAACGCAATTGCCGGTCAATCGATTCACAACGATCGAGGCAGACCAACAGCGTCAGCAGCAGGCAGCTGTCGACAAGGCCGCCAGGTGGCGTGAGTCCCTGAAGGTCGTCGCGATGGTGATCTGTCTGGCTATCATCATCGCCTTGACCGTCTGGGGGCTGACGCCGAAGTCGGCCGATCGACTCTATTCAGAAATTGTGAGGATCAAGGCGACCGGAACAATCGACGACGCCGGAAAACAGATCGACGAATTCCTGGCAAGGTTTCCCACCGACGCCCGCGCAAACGAGGTCAACGCCCTTCAGTTGGAGATCCTGTCCGAACGTCTCTTTTCGATTTTGGCGCGGCGGGCGAGGAAGGAAACCCTGCCGCCAGTCGAAGCCAAGTACGTGCAGGCAATGAAGGACCGCACCGAGAAACCCGCTCGGGCACGCGACGCATTCCTGGAATTGGTGCGTGACGGCAGAGCAGAAGCAAGCTCAGCTGACGCACTGCGCTGCATCGAATACGCGGGCTATCAATTGCAGAATTTGGCTGACCAAAGCGGGCCACCGGAATAGCGCCTTGTTAACGCCAGAAATTCGGGTCGGCGAGGGCGACGACACCGCGCTGCGAAAGTCTTGAAGTTGTGTCAATGCGTCGCGCAGCGGCGGCAGGAGTTTGGCGACGTGAAGACGCCTGGCGCCGCTGCGTGGCTCTTGAACACCCGGACGAGACATCCGTGGGGTTGGCCCCCCTGACTGCAACACCCCATGCCTGCGGGACTAATAAAGGCACAACTTCAAGCGCTGCAACCTGACCTGCCTGCGGCAGTAACAATGGCCCAGCTTCATGCCGCGTCATCGAGACAGGCACCACTTCCGGCGACAAACCGTTCGTTCCAGCTCGATCCGCTGGGTGGCCCCAAAAGTGCCCGGCCCCAAAAGATCCCGTCCCAAAAGAGCCCGTCCGTCGGTTGTTGCCGAAGCATGCTCGATGCTCGGCCATTTACGGTGAATAGGTTTGAAAGGCCCACGAGACGACATCCCCAGGCTGAACGACATAGACACCAAAACTTCGGTCGGCCAACTTTCCATTGACGCGATAGACCCAGCTCCGCCCGCGCGGTTCATTCGCGAGGTCGTCAATCTGCGTCAGGAAAGCGGTGGCCCGCTTTCCGCGCTGCTTGACCTTGATGCCGCGAGGGTGTTTGGACGCAGCTTCGGTCACGTCTTGAACCGTCATCTTGTCTCGCCACGCAATTTTTGAAAAGTGTTTTGCGACACCATCGCCGTAATCCACGATCAGCTGGATTGTGTTCTTGGCAGCGGTCCTTTTGGCATTGTCCGGTGGCGAAGTCTCAGCCTGGACCGGATCGGCAAATACCGGGTTGATGAGCCCGGCAAGCAGAAGGGCCGAAGTGATCAGGCCAACGGTCGGCAATGACGGGTTTCGCTGCATCATGTCATCCTTCGGGATGGGGATTCGGATTGTGTGCGGGCACGCAGGCGGTGTGCCGCTGAAAATGGGCCGTTGACCCAGCCACGTAACCGCCAATTGGCCGACGGTCGGCTCGACCGCAAACGCAGTTGGGGTTTTCCTGTCTGGCAAAGCAAGTTAGCATTTTTGGAGCTCGGCGGTGCCTCTTCAGCTCTGGACGCCAGGCGATCGACCAGCTCGATGACGATTCGGACGACGCGTTCACCAGGATAGCCAACCCATGCCCGGCGCTCAAACGCTTACGCTTTCGATGCCCGAACCTGACGTCGCCCTTTTGACGTTTGACACGCCCGACAAGAGCGCCAATGTTCTTGCCAGTGCGGTTCTGGACGAGCTTTCCGCCCACCTTGACACGTTGGAGGCACGCGATGATCTGGCCGGGCTGATTATTCAGTCGGGGAAGCCCGGGATGTTCATTGCGGGGGCGGATTTACGGGAATTCGTCGCGTCACTCGACATCGAAAAAGAGAAGATCGCCCAGATGTGCCGACGCGGCCAGACATTATTTGGCCGCTTGTCGAAATGCAACTTCGTCACCGTTGCCGCGATCGACGGAATCTGTGTCGGCGGCGGCGCGGAACTCGCCATCTGGTGTGACCGCCGGTTGATGAGCAGCGGAGAGAAGACCGAAATCGGCTTCCCGGAAGTCAAACTGGGTTTATTCCCAGGTTGGGGCGGTACGGCGCGTGCACCACGCATGGTGGGGCTCGGCAACGCTGTTGAGATGATCACCGGCGGCGAGTCGATCGACGCCAATGCGGCCCGCGGAATGAACCTCGCTTCGGATGTCGTCGCGCCGGCCGGCTTGCTACCCGCGGCAATTGCCATGATTCGCCAGGAGCAGGCGACTGGCGACTACCTGCGGGACCGTCAAACGTGGTCAGGTCCGTTGCCCATTTCTGAGGCCGAGCTTGGATTCTTGGGTGCAACCGCGTCGGCCGTGATCCGGGGCAAGACCCGGGGCCACTATCCGGCCCCGGAAGCAGCCCTGGAAGTCATGCTGGAGGCGGCCGCGAGTGACGTGGAAGCTGCCTGCCAGCTCGAAGCCGACGGGATGGCGCAGCTGTTCGGGTCGTCGGTCAACGCGTCCCTGCTGAATGTCTTCTTTCTGACCGACCGTAACAAGAAAGATGTGGGCATCGATGGCGACGCCGGCTCCAACCTCCAGCCCGCCGCGGTCCATTCGGCAGGGGTGATCGGCGCGGGAATCATGGGTGCCGGAATTGCCGCCGCCAATATTCGACGCGGCGTATCGATCGTCATCGATGATGCTTCGAAAGAGACATTGCGGAAAAATGCCCAGTCAATTCTCGAGGAAGCAGCGTTTGATCGTGCGTTGAAAGGACCGGCGGCGCACCGCGTGGCCGAGCTCGCCCCGATTCTCGAGCTGTGCACCATCGACCAGCAGTTTGCCGGTTGTGACGTCGTGATCGAGGCGGTTGTCGAGAATCTCGATGTCAAACGCCAGGTCTTTGCTCGGATCGAGCCGCAGTTGAGCGACACGGCGATCCTTGCCTCGAATACGTCGACCATTCCGATCACCAGCATGGCGGAGAAGGTGAAGCACCCCGAGCGGTTTTGCGGGATTCACTTCTTCAATCCCGTCAGGCGAATGAAGCTGGTCGAAATCATACGTGGCGAGAAGACGAGCGACGAGACCGTCTTGACGGCCGTCGCGTACGCGAAACGTATCGGCAAGATGCCGATTGTGCTGAACGATGGGCCGGGATTCCTGGTCAATCGCCTGCTGTTTCCCTACATGAGTGAAGCCCTGGCATTGCTTGCCGAAGGTGCCAAGATCAAGGACATCGACCGGGCGGCCAAAGCCTTCGGGATGCCAATGGGCCCCATTGAGCTGTACGACCTGGTCGGGATCGATACCGCCACCTTCGCGGGTCAAGTGATGTCCGACGCGTTCCCTGAACGGATCGTCGGGTCGCCGATCCTGCCTGCCATGGTCCACGCCGGAAGACTTGGCAAGAAGAGCGGGCTCGGCTTCTTCAACTACCAAAACAAGCGTGGGCGGCCCGAACCGGATCCGGGCTTGGACACCTTTCTGGCGGAGTACATCCAGGGCGATCGCACGTTTACCCGGGATGAATTGACCGACCGCCTCTTCATGCCCATGCTGCTGGAAGCGACGCGGGCACTGGAAGACAATATCGTACGCGATCCACGCGACATCGACCTGGGACTGATTTTCGGCTTGGGCTTTCCACCCTTCAAGGGCGGCTTGATGTTTTGGGCCGATCGGGTCGGAGCGAAGACGCTGGTCGAGAAACTCAAACCGATGGAGTCGGTCGGTGTTAGGATGAAACCGACGCAATTACTATTGGAGTTGGCGGAGTCGGGTAAGACGTTTTATCCCTCGACCATGTAACGCACCGCAGACGTCACCAGGATGGCAAGGATCCATCCCAGCCCCAAGCGAAGTTCGATCGGGGCGTCACCACCCACCAAGGCGGGGCGAGTCCAACTCGCCGAGCAAGAACCATCATGAATAGTGCGGTTGTAGTTGATTGCCTTCGATCACCCATCGGCCACGCGCATCCGGAGCGAGGCTGGTTCCGTCACGTGCGGAGCGACGATCTGGCCGTGGCGTGCGTCAAGGCGTTGATCGAGCGGACGGGAATCGACCCGTCGCTGATCGAAGACATTTTGATGGGCAATACCCAGCAGACGCTCGAACAGGGCTTGAACGTCGCGCGAACCATCGGCCTCATGGCCGGTTTGCCCGTTGCAGCCGGTGGGGCCACGATCAATCGCCTCTGCGGCAGCAGCTTGCAAGCGATCAATCAGGCGGCACACTCGATCCTCGCCGCCAGCGAAGATGTGCAAATTGCCGGCGGGCTTGAGCATATGAACCACGTGCCGATGGATCACGGCCTGGATCTCAACCCGAAGCTGTTCCACCGCACCAGCAAAGGTGCCCTGATGATGGGCGTCACGGCCGAATTTCTCGCACAAACCACCGACATCTCGCGGGAAGATCAGGACGCCTTCGCGCTGCAGAGCCATCGTCGAGCGGCCGCAGCTCAGGCGAACGGTGAATTCACCAGAGAGATCGTCCCGATGTACGGGCACGACGCCGACGGCACACGGTCGCTGAAAACGTCGGACCAATGCGTCCGCCCCGATTCGACGCTCGAAGCCTTGGCCGGGCTCGGGCCCGCCTTCATGCCGGGGACGGGAACGGTCACCGCGGGCAACAGTTCTCCATTAAATGACGGGGCGGCCGCACTGCTGGTGATGTCGGAGGAAAGCGCCACATCGCTCGGCCTCCAACCGCTGGTTCGGATTCGTGCCACGGCCATCGCGGGAGTCGAGCCATCGCTGATGGGAACTGGCCCGGTACCGGCGACGAAGAAGGCACTCGCCCGCGCTGGGCTTGACCTTGCCGACATTGACCTGATCGAGTTGAACGAGGCGTTTTCAGCCCAGGCGATCGCTTGCCTGCGGATGCTGAACCTGGACGAAGAAAAAGTCAACGTGCGCGGTGGAGCGATCGCGATCGGCCATCCGCTGGGCGCCAGCGGCGCACGGATCGCCACAACGCTGATTCACGCCATGGTCGACCGTGATGCAAACTTGGGGCTGGCCACCATGTGCATCGGCGTTGGACAGGGCATCGCTACGATTTTTGAACGGATCTAAATGACCGAGTGCAAATCGGCGACCATCCGGGTCCGGCTCGTTTTTCGCCGCCCATTTGATTCCACTGCGGAACAATGGCCTGTCGGCGAAAAAAGTGCCTGTCTCGCTGACGGCGTGTGCGCCGCTGAATCGCGCGCGGCCATTTAGACTCCCCAGATCCTTGGTCATTGGTATGAGGTAACTCGGTGCGTTTTCGATATTTCTTTCTCCTGGCCGCGATCACGGTCAACATGTTGGGCTGTGCGACTGAGCCCGATGCCACCTTGACGGCAACGTTGGTGGTTCAGCAGACCGATGTCGAAGTTGCTCGCGTGGCGAGGCGAGACCTGTCGGCAAACCTGGAGCTGGTCGGGAACCTCCTGCCGTCGCGACGCTCGGTCATCGTCGCGGAAGTCGACGGGGTGATTGAAAAGATCCCGCAACCGCGCGAGAACCCAACCGTCGTCGAATACGCCGGGATGCGGCAGACGTTGCCGCTGGACATCGGGACGGCGGTCAAACAGGGCGACTTGCTGGTCCAGCTTGATGCCACGGAATACGTACTGGCGTTGGAATCCGAGAAGGCCCAACTCGCCCAGGCGGAAGCCGACCTGGCAAACTTGATCGCCTGGAAACGCCCCGAGGAGGTCGCGCTGGCGAAGGCGCTCTACGATGAAGCGCGTGCGAATTTGACCCGGGCCGACTCGGCATACGAGCGTGCCGGCCGGCTGCTTCAGACCAATGCGACTTCGACCAGCGAGCACGAGACGAAACACGCCGATGCACTCAAGGCCCGCGCCTTGCTGGCGCATGCCCAAGCCAACGTGGCAATCGCGGAATCCGGTCCGACCGCCGAGGCCCTGGCGGTTGCCAAGGCCAGTGTTGCGTCGGCCGAAGCACAAGTCAGGCACAAACAATGGCGGGTCGACAAAACCTCGATTGTCGCGCCGTACGACGCGGTCGTCACCGATCGCTATGTGGACGTCGGCGATCGGGTGACAGCGCTGCCGCGTGTCGAGATTATGGAACTGATGGACATTCGCTTCCTGGTGGCGGAAGTTGGTGTGCCCGAGCGGTATCTTGGCAGTGTCCAACTGTTGGGCAAGGCCACCATTCAAATCGACGGCCATTCCGTTCCCATCCCGGGCATGATCGTCAGGATCAACGACAAGGTCGACCCCGGCAGTCGGACCTACCGAATCCGGATTGCCATCGACAACGGCTCTCGGGAATTCCATGTGGGTCAATTCGCCCGCGCCGTGTTGACGATTGCGTCGTCTCCCAACACCTTGGCGATTCCTCGTCAAGCGCTCACCTACTCCGGAGGCCAGCCGAATGTCTTCCTGTTGGCTGACCGAACGGTCACCCGCCGTCGTGTCGAGTTGGGAATCGAAACGGACGACTTCGTCGAGGTTACGTCAGGCTTGAAGGAAGGTGAACAGATCGTGGTCGACGACCCTGCGGTGCTGACGGACGGCATGCCGGTTCACTTGCGTCAAGTCGACTCCGTCGCTCAAATCCCGGTGAGCGCGCCGTGAAGATCTCGGAATTCTGCATTCGACGTCCGGTCTTCGCGACCATGATGATCACGGCATTGGTCGTGTTTGGGCTCACGTCGTACAACAGCATCGGCGTCAGTCTCTTTCCCGACGTTGATTTCCCCATCGTCACGGTCACCGTTGTATATGAAGGCGCCGATCCGGAAACGGTCGAGACCGACGTGACCGATGTCATCGAAGAATCGGTCAACACGATCAGCGGCATCAAGTCGCTGCGATCGGAGAGTGCCGAGGGGATTTCGCAGGTCTTTGTCGAATTCGAGATGGAACGCAGCATCGACGTGGCCGCCCAGGACGTACGCGAGAAAGTGGCGGCCATCCGAGCGGAACTGCCACAGCAGATCGAATCGCCGATCGTGGAAAAGTTTGATCCCGATTCCGCGCCGATCCTGTCCATCGTGCTCTCCGGGCCGAAGTCGATTCGGCAATTGACGGAGTACGCCGATGACGAACTGAAGCCACGGATCGAGGGAATTGAAGGAGTTGGTTCGGTGCGTCTGGTGGGCGGACAGGACCGTGAAATCCGAGTCTGGCTCCGCGTGGACCATTTGCGGGCCTACGGTATCGCCACGCAGGATGTCATCGATACGCTGCGCAATGAGAACGTCGAATTTCCCGGCGGTCGCGTCGAAAGTGAAAACCGCGAACTGGTGGTCAAAACCCGTGGCGAAGTTGAACAGGTCGAGGATTTTCTCGACCTGGTGATTGCCTACCACGGACGCTCGCCGGTCCGCATTCGGGATGTGGCCAATGTCGAGGATGGCACCGAAGACTATCGGAGCTTGTCACGGCTGAATGGGCAGCGGGCGGTCTCGCTGCTTGTCCGGCGTCAATCGGGCAAGAACTTGCTGGCGGTCGCGTCCGCGGTCAAGGGCCAGTTGGCGGAGATCTCCGGGCATTTGCCGGCCGGTCATCAACTGATCCTGGCTCAGGATCTGTCGGTATTTGTGGCGCAGAGCATTAACGAAGCCCAGACCGAATTGATGCGGGGAGGATTCCTGGCCGTCCTGATTATCCTCGTTTTTCTCAGGACGATTCGGGGGGCCTTTGTCGCGGCCATCACAATCCCCACCACAATCATTGCAACGTACTCGTTCATGCTCTACATGGACTTTACGATGAACATGATGTCGATGCTGGCACTGACGATATCGGTCGGCATGATCATCGACGACTCGATCGTGGTATTGGAGAATTCGTACCGCCATCTGGAAGAAGGTCGGGGGCGGATGGAGGCCGCCATCGCCGGTATTTCCGAGATTGGCTTCGCGGTCGTTGCGACGTCGCTCGCCATCGGTGCCGTCTTCATCCCGGTAGCGTTCATGAAGGGTCTCGTCGGGCGATTTTTCTACGAATTCGGTCTTACCGTCGCGTTTGCCGTCGCCGTGTCGACGTTTATCGCCGTGACGCTCTCGCCGATGCTCTGTTCGCTGGTCTTGAAGCTGCCCAACCGCCAGGGCCGCATCTACGGAACCATCGAGCGATTCCTGAATGGTCTGGAGGCGGCGTATCTGGGCACGCTGAAATTTTCGTTGCGCCATCGTCTGGTGGTCATGCTGGCGGCACTGGGTGTGCTGGTCGCGAGCCTGTTTATTACGCCGTTCATCGGCACCGAATTTGTGCCAGCCCAGGACGAAGCCCAGTTCAACATCCAAGTCGAAGCGCCGCTCGGTTCGTCGATTGAACGGACGAGCAAGCTGCTGGTGGAGATTGAGCGTCGGATTCGAGAACTGCCTGGGACCGTCGACGTCTTCACGACCGTTGGCGGCGGCGCCGAGGGTCGCGTCAACGTGGCCTCGATTCAGGTCAAGCTCACCGAAAAATCGGAACGCGCCCTCGGGCAGCTTGCGATCATGTCGATGGCCCGCGAGCGTCTGGCGGACCTGGATCATTTGAAGATCAGCGTCGAATTGATCCCGCGCGTCAGCGGCGGTGGTTTTCGTTCGGCACCGTTGCAATACAACCTTCGCGGCAGCAATCTCGAACAGTTGGACACCTTGTCCCAAGAGATGATCCGTCAGCTGAATCAGGTCGACGGGATCGTCGATGTGAACGCGACCTACGACCCCCGCAAACCGGAAATCGCCATCGACATCGATCGCGAACGTGCGGCCAATCTGGGTGTCTCGCTGGAAGAGCTTGGTAAGACCGTACAGGCCTTGATTGGTGGTCAGGAGGTCACCACGTTTGAAGAGGATGGCGAGACGCACGATGTCCGCATCCGGCTGGTCGATTCAGACCGCGCGCGTTCGAACGCGATTCATGACCTGCCCGTCAAGGCCCGCGACGGGCTGGTGGAACTTCGCAACCTGGTCAGCGTTCAGGAGGGGACCGGTCCGGTCCAGATCGATCGCCAGGATCGCCAGCGCCAAGTCACCATTATGGCCAACCTGGAAGCATCCAAGCCGCTCGGAGCGGCAATCGCGGACGTTACTGCAATCGCGCAGGGGATCACATTGCCGGACGGAGTAACGACCGCGTTTACCGGTGCTGGCGACATGATGGCGGAATCGTTTGCCAGCATCAACTTCAGTCTGATGCTCGCGATCGTCCTGATCTACATGATTCTCGCCGCACAGTTCGAGAGCTTCGTGCATCCATTTACTATCATGCTCTCGCTGCCGCTGTCGATTTGCGGCGCGTTGGGCGGCTTGGCAATGACCGGGCGAACGCTGAATATCTTCAGCATGATCGGCATGATCATGCTGATGGGCCTGGTGACCAAAAACGGCATCTTGCTGGTCGACTACACCAACACCCTGCGGCAGTCAGGGCTCGACAAAACAGCCGCTTTGCTGCGTGCCGGTCCGGTTCGACTGCGGCCGATTTTGATGACCGCATTCTCGACCATCGCCGGGATGTCACCGCTGGTGCTTGGCCTGGGGGCCGGTGCGGAGACCCGCGCCCCGATGGGTACTTGTGTCGTCGGCGGAATGATCACGTCGACGCTGCTGACGCTGGTCGTCATCCCCGTGATGTACAGTCTGGTCGACGATTTTGGCCTCCTCGTCAAGCGAGTTGCCGGCGTTTGGCGGCGCGATCACACGCATGAGAGTGAAGACGATGACGTCCATTCCGGCGACTCTGATTCGTCAACCGATTCGTCCCAGCCGCCCATGTTGGAAGCGTCGTAAGTTAAGGTGTTGGGCGGCGGCAACATTCCGCCGCGATCGGCGTGTCAGCCGCTGCGAATGGCGGAGGCGTGACCGTCACCCGCCCAGCCTGCCGACCGGGGGAATCGCTGGCCCCGCAACTCAATCTACCAGCGCTTCCCACGCGCCGATCAACAACTCGGCGGCCCGGTCGATCTGCTCTTCCGACGTGTACCAGCCAACACTCAGGCGGACGGTGCCCTGCGCGATTTCAGGGGTCACCCCCATGGCGGCGAGCGTGGGTGACACGCGAGTCATTCCGCTATGGCAGGCGGAACCGGTCGAAGCACAAAGTTCCGGGATCCGCGCCAACAGGTCAGCACCAACGACACCGGGAAAATTGACGCTGAGCGTGTTCGGCAGCCGCTCGGACTTCTGTCCGTTAAGGCCGAGCCGCGGTCCGATTTCTTCGCGCAATCGGGACAGCAGTCGATCACGCAGCATTGCCATTCGGTCGCCCGATTCGTCGAGTGCCTTGCGCACCAGCGAGCAGGCCTGTCCCAAGGCCACAATATAAGGTGTGTTTTCCGTTCCCGGGCGGAGGCCATTTTCGTGTCCTGCACCCTGGAGGACCGGTTCAAGAGGTATCGACCGATTGACGTATAGCGCGCCCACTCCCTTGGGTGCGTAGATCTTGTGACCGGCGATGGAAAGCATATCGACACCCATTTCCTGGACCATGGTGCGAATCTTGCCGACGGTTTGAGCCGCGTCGGTGTGGACCGGGACGTTATTGGCGCGGCAGAGTTCCGAGATCTGGCGGATGGGTTGAATAACGCCCGTTTCGTTGTTGGCATGCATGACACTGACCAGCCGCGTGTCAGGTCGCAACGCCGCTTCGATCGCCTCCGGTTCAACGACCCCCTGGCGGTTCGCCTTGACGAATGTCACCGCAATGCCCAAGCGTTGAAGATGTTTCGCGGGTTCAATGATGGCCGGGTGTTCGATGTCGGTTGTGATGAGGTGCCCGGTCTTGGTCGGAACATCTCGCAGCAACATACCTTGAAGGGCGAGATTGTTAGCCTCCGTCCCCCCCGAGGTGAAGATAATCTCGTCACGATCGGCCCCCAACAACGCCGCGACCCGCCCACGTGCATCTTCGATCCCCGCCAATGCGGCCCGGCCCAACGAATGCGTGCTCGATGGATTTCCGTAGTGTTCACTCAGGTAGGGCAGCATGGCCTCCTGGATGCTGGGGGCAATCGGCGTCGTCGCGTTGTAGTCAAGGTAAATCTGTTGCATGGCCCTGCTTTTCTGGACTGATTTCTCCGGAACGGATAAGCCAACGTATTCTACCCAACCGGAATCGGGTAGCCACGATCACCGATTCTATCGAATCAACCGATACAACCAGATAGCCCTTTGCTGGACCAAGGTCTTGCGAACGGGGGGCCTGTCGAAACAGGCGATTACCGGAATTCAGGGAAGCGGAGTGCAATTCTCCCGCCGTCCCGCGACTGTAAGAGTGACGAAAGCCGAATCTGCCACTGGTTGCTGCGGTAACTGGGAAGGCCGGCCTAGGATGAACTCGAGCCAGGATACCTGGTCCGGTAATGACATTGCACGTTCTCCAAATTCCTCGCGGAAGGAAGTCGAAGACAATGCGTCAACACTCAAGGATCGGACAAGGGTCACAGCTTCGCACCGATCGAATCATGCTGGTCGTCGCAACACAGGCCAAGGCGTGGCCTTTTGCCCTGGGGCGCAGGCAGCGACGAAACCATCCGTCACCTGTTTCTTGTACATGGATCAGCACTACGACACTTGCCTGCTGGCTGACCGCCTGCTGCGTCCCCCTAGGGCAACTCCAAGGCCAACAACCAACTCCCGACATGCCAATCATCCTGCCGGTCAACGTGCAGGACGAACCCCAGGACGAACCGGCGGACGAACCGCTGATCGAGTTGCCTGACACTGTGGTGACAGGCCGTCCCGATCCCTTTCCGGCCAACCCCCTGAGCGACGACACCCTGGTCACGCCGTCGCGGGGCGAGACATCCGCAGGGGAAAATGCGACGTCGATCACCGTCATTTCCGGCGAGCAAATTCAGGAGCGGCGCCAGTCCACCGTGCTCGAAGTCCTCCGCAGTGTGCCGGGGTTGGATGTCGTTCAGGCGGGAGGTCCAGGCCGGCAAGCGTCCGTGTTCATCCGCGGCGGAAACTCCGAGCACACCAAGGTGCTCTTGGATGGAATCTCGCTGAACGACCCCAGTTCGCCGAACCGAGGCTTCGATTTCTCGTCGCTCACGGTTGACAACATCGAGCGGATCGAAGTGGTCCGAGGCCCGCAAAGCATGGTGTATGGTTCCGACGCCATCGGTGGCGTGATTAACATTATCACCAAGCGGGGTGAAGGTCCGATGACCTTTCGCGCGAGCGGGATGGGCGGCAGTTTCGGAACCCATCAGGAACGGATCGGAGTCAGCGGCGGCGACGATCGAAAATATTATTCCTTCTCCGCTTCGTATTTTGATGCAGACGGCATCACCGCGGTCAGCAGTCGGTTTGGCGGCGTCGAGCGAGACGGCTTTCAAAACGCCGCGATCTCCGGTCGCATGGGCTGGAACGTGAACGAAACCTTGAACATCGACTACGTTTTTCGCTATTCCGATTCGGATGCCGAAGCGGACGGATTCCTGGTCGACAACCTCATTCGCGAAAACCGCCAACAGCAGTTCTTTCAGCGACTGCAAGCCGAGTCGGAGCATGCCGACGGCATGTTCCGCAGCAAGGTTGGCTTCAGCCAGACCGACTACAACCGCATCGACACGGATCCTGGTCTGTTTGGCGTGCCGGAATTCGACGGGGACTTTCAGCAGGTTGATTGGCAGGGCAACCTGCAGATCACGGACACGAATTCATTAACCGTCGGGGTCGACTATTGGCATGAAGAGGCGAGTACCTCGACGACTCCCAAGATTCCCAGGCATCTCAAAGGCATGTACGTCCAGGATCAATTCAGTTGCTGGGATCGTGCCTTCACCACCATCGGTGTCCGCTGGGACGATCACAGCACGGCCGGCACCGCGCAGACCTATCGCTTTACTCAATTGTTTCGCATCGATGAAACCGGCACGAACGTGCATGGCAGTATCGGGCGTGGCTTCAAAGCGCCGTCGGTAGCTCAAAGCTCGAGCTTTTTCTTTCTCGGCGATCCTTCCTTGCTACCTGAATTCAGCAAGGGGTGGGATGTGGGGATCGGACAAGAGTGGTTTTGCGGCGATCTGGCGTTGGATGTCACTTACTTTCGCAATGACTACCGCAACCTGATCGTCTTCGACTTCCCAACCTTCAGCCTGAGAAACGTCGGTCTGGCGGAATCAATGGGGGTCGAGGTCACGGCGTCGCTGCAGCTAACGGACGCGACATCACTTTCTGCTTCCTACACGTATACGGACACCGAAAACCTGATCACCGATACGCAACTCCTGCGACGGCCGCGGAACAAGGCGAGCCTCAATGCGCATCACCGTTTTTGCGATGATCGGGCGTCCTTCAACGCGTACCTCCTCTACATCGGCACGCGCAACGACTTCGGGGTGACCGATGTGACGACGCTGCCTCAGTATGTCACGCTCGACCTGAGTGGCTCGTATCGTATTAACGACAACTGGGGGCTGTTCGCCAGAATGGACAACGTCACGGATATGGATTACGAACAGGTGTTCGGCTTCGCGACACCGGGAATCGCGGGCTACGCGGGCGTGACCTTCACGCAATAGGCGCGTCGCCTAGCGCGGCTGGTCGATCTGAAACGTCATCGGGACAGCGATATCTTTGGCAATGGCAACGCCTAATCGCCGGGCAGGTTGAAAACGCCATTGCTGGACGCCGGCGAGGGCAGCGTCATCGAGAATCGCATGACCACTGGACGTCAAGACGCTCGCGGCGGTGACCTTGCCATCTGCATCCACCGTCACGCGCAACACCACGCGCCCGGTGATGCCCTCGCGAAGGGCGCTGGCCGGGTACTCCGGTGTCGGACTAAAAACCTTCTGCGGCGATGCCGCGTCCTGTCCCTGCTGTTGGACTGACGGCAGGGACGGGGACGCCGCGGTTGCCGGCGTCGCCGGTGGTCGGACAACCGCCGTTTTATTCCAAACACGTGCGGGCTCGGGTTCGACGTCAACCTCCACACGGGGTGCGACACGGGCAACGGTAACATCATCCAGCGGAGACGACGCTTCGTGGCCATGTGTTGCTGACGCCTCACCGGTGTCGGGTTGTTCAACCTGCAGCGCGGCCGGTGACATTTCTCCGACCGGGCTCTGCACCTGGCGCCGCGCCGCGCGAATGCGACCGGCGGCCACCTCCGCCGGTGTCAGGCTCAACGTTGCCACCGGCGGTGTCGGTTCGGAGACTTCTTCGACCAGCGTGGCATCAACCGCCACGACCTGCGTCGCGGTCAATTCAATCGCATTCAGGCCGTGCGGTGGTGGCACAAGTTCCACCAGAGAGACGCCCCAAAACGAGCCCAGCAGGAGTCCGCCAGCCAAGTGGGCCGCTCCGCTGGTGAAATATCCAAGCCACATTCCCCGCGCCGAACCACCCCATCCCCGGGTGGCGTTTTCGAGTGGACGCGGTAATCGGTTGATCCGAAACGACATGCGGGAATCTGCAAAAAATGGGCCGGGCGCGGCATGCGTGGGGCGAAACGCAACTCAAATGGCAGCAGTCACGCCAGACAAAAGGGGTTTCCCAAATCTATCCGAACGCGGATTGCCCGCCAAGTGACGGCGCGACACGCGTCTCGTCGAATCGTGACGAATTCGGGTGCGTCGAGCAAAATAACCACACTGTCGGTGGGTCGGCA
>JAUIHJ010000720.1 GCA_030432015.1 bacterium | reverse complement strand
AACGGAGACGACGTGATTCTTGGCGGACCAGGAGGAGACACGCTGGATGGTCAGGGGGGGGGCCGACGTGCTGATTGGTGGACTCGGCGAGGACAACTTGGAGGGGGGCGACGACGATGATCTGCTAATCGGTGCCTGTACCGCATTCGACGACAATCGGACGATGGTCGGCTTGATCGCCTCTAAATGGAGTTCCGGAGCGAGTTGCGAAGATCGCGTCGACCGCCTGCGCGCTGGCACTGGTCCCATCTTGCAAGGCCGTACGAAGCTAAGCGTTGACGGTCTCGACCGCACGGCGTTTGATAATGACCAACGCGACACGTTGTCAGGAGAATCTGGCTGCGACTGGTTCCTGGCCAGCCTGGACGGTGAGTCCGACGAGGTTGAAGACGTCGCAGCGAACGAGTTCATTGACCGACTCCGCATGAGCCCACCCCAACGATTCCTCGTCAACTCGAAGGGCGACGGTAGCGACATCAACCTGGGAGACGCCCTGTGCGACTCCGGCGACCTGGTGGATGCGGCACCCGAATGCACGCTCCGGGCAGCCATCGAACAGGCCAATGTTGCGGCGAAGCCGACCAACGGTCCCGAAGTCTGCTCGTTGCGAAAATGTCATGCCGTTCGAGGACCGCAGGGTGACGTCATGCAACGTCGAGTGATTCCAATTGTTTTTCGAGATATGTGCTGGAACTGGTATATTCTCAAGGTGAATCTCGTTCCAACGTTTGGCTATCCAGGAGTACGATCATGCGGTTGAGATTGAATCGAGTTGCAGCGGTCCTGGTCGCGGCCTGTCTATTCGCCGGTGTTTTACTCGATTCGACGAATCGATCCGCACTCGCTCAGCAGGCCAAGACGACAATTCGTGAACGCGCCGTGCTCGAAAGCGCGCGGTCGGTCGAGGTGCGCAACCAGGTTCCTGGTGCGGCGAGGGTCGTTTCCGTTGTGGCTGAAGGGACACACGTGAAGAAGGGTGATGTGCTTGTGAAGCTTTCATCGACGACCATCGAGGAGCAGTTCGTGGAGCGCGAACTTGAGTTGGTTCAGCTGCGCGCCAAATGGAGTTACGCCGAAGAAGAGCTAAAGCGGGTCAAGCTTGACGGCGAACTGCAAGTCGGGCATGCGGAGCGAGCGTTGCGGCTTGCCATCTCGGCAAAAGATCGCGTCCTTGGCACAGGTGGAGAACTGAGCGTCGCGCAGGCGGCTGCCGAAAGCGAGATCGCGATCGCCAAAGCTCGCCTTGAGACGGCACAGGTGCTTCTAAAACAGGCGGCGGGCAACGTTGCTCGATCGTTGGAATTGCAGTTGAGGATCACCGAATCGCAAGAAGCCTTAAAGGTTGGGGAAGCTCGCAAACGTTTCCTGGACGGTCCCGAGCGGAAGCATAAAACGGCCGTTCTTGATCTCGCGATCGCCGAGACCGAGGCTGATTTGGAACGGCGCAAGTTGCATTTGAAACAATCGATCGCGAGTGCGTCGATGCAGTTGACGGTTCAGCGAGTGGCGTTCGACCATGCGGCTCAGAAGTTAGCGCAGACGAAGGAGTCGTTGAGCCACCTGCAGATCGTCGCGCCGCAGGACGGCACGGTTGTTTTTCCGAATACGAGGAACACGCGTGTCGGTGTGTTGGGCATCCGAGCAGGTAGCACCGTGCGAGAGCGGCAAACCTTGTTGCAGGTGTCGGACCTCAGTCATTTTCAACTAACGTTCTACGTGGATGAGTCAGATGCTGAGCGACTTCGTGTCGGCCAGCCCGCGACAATCACGGTCGATGCGTTGCCCAACCAGACGCATTCGGGCAAGGTTGTCACGATCAACGCGCCGGTGGAGCCATCCAGCCGGAGTCGGGGCGAACCAGGCAAGCAAGTGGTGATCGTCTCGCTGGATGATCCTCCAACGCAAGCGAAAGTCGGCTTGACGGCGATGGTCGAAATAGAATGCAGCGGTGAATCCAACTGACTGGCATTGTCGCCGGACAGCCACCGCCTGCTTCGGTTCCCGTAACCTTTAATCGCGTTGAGGAAGTGTGCGGGGTTAATGCTGGTGCGCGCTGTGCGCCAGTGCGATATGGTTGTCAAAGACAGCTGTGTTCGAATGTGCCACCACCGGCAAAGCTGCGACACGCACGTCGAGCAAGGAAAGCTCACACGTCGTTCGCCACGCAATCGTCGTGACCCAGATCGGTGGCAACTGACGTCCTTAAGTCGCTATGGCAAGGCAGCGAATTCGGCGGGCGCCGCGCCCAGACGGGTTGCGCGCAGGGCAGAATTCGACCTTGACCTGCGCGGCCGAACTTGCCACCATTCGCGGCCCTTTTTGATGACTGGAGTCCGATGAAGACACCGTTTATGCTGCGATTGCTCATTGGTGTGCTGCCGATGCTGGCCTGCGGTTGCCGCTCTCCATACTATGCCGACCAGGGGGCGGCCTTCGGTGCGTTGACCGGTGGATTGGCGGGAGCCGCAATCGGTGAACATAACAACAACCCGCTGGCCGGTGCGGCGATTGGCACCGCTGTCGGCGCCTTGACGGGTGCCACAGTCGGCAGTGCGATCGACCAGGATGTCGCCCGCTCCAACGCGGAAATCGAACGACAGATGGGGCGGCGCATGGTGGGGGCCGTTACGGTCGCCGACGTGATTGCCATGTCCGAAGCTGGCCTGAGCGATTCTGTGATGACCACACACATTCAGGCCAACGGTGTTGCGCGACGTCCGACCGCCGACGACCTTGTCACGCTCAGCAATGCCGGGGTTACCGAGCAAACGATTCTGGCGATGCAACAATCGCCTCCCGCCGCGGCACTGGTGCCTCCTGCAGTGGCGGTTACGCCGGTGATCGTCGAGGAGTACCACTACGGTCCTGCACCCTATTTTCGCGGCTACCACGGTCCACATCGGCACCATGGTCCGCGCCACGCGCGAAGCGGGGTTCATTGGGGCATCTCAGTCGGACACTAATCCACGGTTCGCGATGCGCGACCAACAAGGGGGTGCCTGCGGGTCACTTTGACAGACGCTCCAGAATGTTCTTGGTGATACGTTCGACGGCGGGATCCTTGCCGCGTAGTCCGTGGACCCAGTCGGTCGAACCAGCCGTGACGACCGTGCCGCCACGGGTGTAGGTGCCGAGGACCGCCGCACCGACACGGTCTTTGGGGAAGCGGTCGTACCACAGGCTATCGCCCGGTGCCCAACGTGCCTCGCAGGTGCCGAGAATGGTAAACGACTCGGGCGTGCCGTCGCGATAGGTCGGCAAGGGCAGGCCGTCCTCCCACTTGATCTCGCACCCATCACATTCGTAACCGACAATCGTATCCTTCCCGCCGAAACGGTCGCCCCGCTTGAGCCCCGTCCCCTCGAATAGCCAGTGGTCGGCACGATGCACCTGGAAGGATGCCGGGCCCTCCATGAACTGGCCATGACTGCGGTGATAGCCACCCCAGAGGAAGCCGACGCCCGTCAACGAGTTTTCCGGCCGGCCAATCAAATGGTGGCTCCAGGCCGTGCTCAAGAGTTTCGGATCGCCGGTTCGAAACAGCGGATCGAGTGTGTAGTTTTGCTTCCAGCACGTTAGTGCCCGCCCCGCGTCTTCGCTCCGGACCTGCCAACAGCAGGTGTTGCCGCTGAGGAATGCCACGTTGCCACCAGCGGCGATAAATTTCTCCAAGTTGTCACGCATCGGCGCAGACCAGTATTCGTCGTGGCCAATGCTTAGGACCAGTCGATATTTGCCGAGCAACTCCGGGTGAAATTCCAGGTCGCTGTTAACTGCATAGTCAACGACGTACCCGTTGGCTTCGGCCCAACGAACGAAGTGAATTTCCCATGAACCAAACTGTGACCGTAATGGTCGATCAAAGGAAACGCGGTGGCCCTGCAGTCCGTCGCGATCGTGGTACGAGTACAGGCTGTGGCCACCCCAGTTGGTATAGGCGTTGTAGGTATTGGTCGATAACTGCAGCAGGACCGTGGTGTCCTGGCCGGGCTGCGCCGAGCGGACGACAAAGAAGAGGGTGCTGGTTGCGGTGTTGTTCTGGGCGTCTGTGGCGTGGTTGGGATCACGGGTGGCCGTCAGGGTTGCCTGGTAGTAGCCGGTTTGCCACTCCTGAGGAATCGTCAATTGAAATGCCGCGGGCCACTGGCAACCGTCCGACGAGGCGCGGTCTGGGATGGGATGCTCCTTGCCAGGCAGGCCAACCTTTTCGAAGACGGGG
>JAUIHJ010000719.1 GCA_030432015.1 bacterium | reverse complement strand
CAGGTGAGCGTAAAATCCTGGCGGCCGGCGGACGGTCTGGCAGGCATTGTTGAGGATGAAATCCAGGCGAGGCAACGTCGCGCACAGATGCGCCGCCAGCGCTTCCACACTGGGTGTGTGTCGCAGGTCGATCCCGTGCAGTTGCAATCGATCCGACCAGGCAGCGCTGTCGTCTTCGGCCAGAAAACGGGCCGCACCATCACGCGGAAAACGGGTAGTGACGATGACCGTGGCTCCGGCCCGCAACAGTTTTAGTGCCGCCTGATAGCCGATCTTAACGCGGCCGCCGGTGACCAAAGCGTAGCGTCCGGTCAGGTCGACCGTCTGGTTGCGCCGCGTCCAATTCAGTTCAGCACAGTTGCCGCACATGGAATCGTAAAAGAAATGCAGTCGATCGAAGTCGGTCTTGCAGATATAGCAGGTCCGCGGGATGTTCAGCTTCGGTCCAAAGTGAGTCTGGTCTTGCTCAACCTGCGGTGGTGGCAGCGGCTCAAACGGCCGTGGCGCGCAGGCTTTCTTCCGCTGGCGAGTGCCAATCTTTTTGCGGATGCCGGTTTCGGCGAGCAACCGTTCGTCTTCAGCTTTGCGCGCTTCCGATTCCTGTTGGGCCCGTTTGCGGCTGGCACGAAGAAGTTGTTTGCGGGCGCTGCGGGTCGGCATGGCGATGCGACCCGCCGCACGCAAGAACCGATGCATCTCGTCGCCGTCGAGTTCTTTCAATAGCCCGCGATCTTCAGCAATCTGTTCGAGCACGCGGGTGGCCAAGGCGAGTTCCTCGGATGTTGGCGGCGGTGTCGGCGTCGCTTTACCCTGTTCAATGGCGGCCGCGTTGACTGCAAGGTCGTCGTTCAAAATCACGCTCGAAATAGGGTGAAAAATGGCAAATCAAGGCTCCAGTATGCCCCTTTTGTCGAACCTTGTCAGTAGGGGCGGCAGAATGGAGTGGGGGGCTCGATTGGTGTCGATGCGACGGTCTCGATGCAACGGTCTCGCGACCAACGTGATGAGCCGTCCCGACGGGTCGCGCGGATCACCCGGGCCGGTTGATGAGGAATGCGGCCGCTTCAACGAAAAACTTGCGAAGTGCGGTTTCCGCATGCGGATCGAGCGTCGTTTCAGCAAACGCCTTGTCCATGGCGGCCAACCAATGGTCGTGCGCCGATCTGTCGACCGCAAACGGAGCGTGTCGCATGCGCAGGGCCGGGTGGCCGCGCTGTTCGATGTAACGAGGTGGGCCGCCGAAACGAAACACCAGAAAATCGCGCAGCCGATCTTCCGCCGGCTGCAGGTCTGCTTCCGGGTACAGCGGCCGAAGCACGGTGTCCTCGGCCACGTGGCGATAGAAAGCGGCGGCGAGCTGCGCAAAACCCTGCTCGCCAATCAAATCAAATACCGTTTCGTCGGTCATCGATTGCCTTGCCTGTCTAGAATTGGAACTGGCCACGCGGCATGATCCTGCAACGGATACACCGGCCGGCGAAGTCCCTGATAATTGAACATCGAAAAATCAGGCCGATGTACCCCAGGTGTATCCGCGTCAAAGATATGTGCCGCCAGTGGTCCAAAATCAGCGCGAAAATGGACGGCGCTTTTGACGACAAGCAGCCGACGATGGCTGGGTTCAATGCCCGCGATCCGCAGCATTTCCACGTCCAGGCATTGCCGGCGATGGGAAGAGACGACCACTTCGACACCGCCCACAACCAGCGTGGCGGTCGGTCCCAGGTGGTCGACGACGCCACGGAGCATCGGGCCGCGGTGGACGAATGCGCCGTCACAGAGCGACCGGATGTAGGCCTCCGCTTCCACCGGTGCGCCATGTTGATCGTCGGTCTTACCACCCAACCGTACGCGGATGGTCTGGCCAACGCCCGCCAGATGTGCCTGGGCGGCGGTCTCCGGGTCGTAGAGCACGCCGACGACGCCACCTTGAAATTTCGCGTCGATCATCGCACGCAACGCGACCGTTCCATCACACGGAGCCCCACCTCCCGGATTATCCGATCCATCGGCGACAATTGCCAGTCCATCGTCGGGGTGCTGGTCGATAAACTGCATCACGTCTTCGATCGACGTGAGCTTTGGCGTCAGATCGTCACGTAGATCCCACAACCAGCCGGCGAGTTCGTCTGCCTTGTCATGGGCGAATGCTTCGTCGCCGTCGGCGGTTACCAACACACTCACACCGGCGTCGCGAATGTCGGCGAACGGAAATCCCATGGCGACGGTCGCGGTAAGTACTCCCGGTTCGGCTTCCAACTGATGCAAACGATCGATCAGCGACTGCATCGGCTCACGCAACGTACACTGCATGGGTGGCATCGTAAGCAGCGGCAGTTGCCGGTAGGCTTGCACGGGGGAGACCTGACCGCGAATCATCCGCGCCAACAGTTCGATCGCCTCCCGACCACGTTCGTGCATGTCGACGTGCGGGTAGGTATCGAAGCCAATGATCACGTCAGCCGTGTCGGCCATCTGCGGGGAGATATTGGCGTGTAGATCCAGTGTCACAACGATCGGCAGATCGGGGCCGACCAACTGTCGCACCGCCGCGATGAACGCACCTTCGGCATCTTCGTGCGACTCGCTGACCATGGCGCCATGCAGGTCCAACAAGACGCCGTCTACCGGCAACGCGGCTTGCAATCGTTCGAGGAACCAGCCTAGCATTGTGTCGAACGTCTGCTGTTGGACCACCCCGGCCGGCTGAGCCCGCGCCGACAGCAGCGGGAGAAGTTCAACGCCCAACGCCTCGGCTCCCGCAATGTAACCGCCGTGAATACACCCCGTGCCCCGATAGCGGTCCACAATCACCTCGAAGCCGGCCAGGTCAGGTCCGCACTCGCTGTCGCGGACAAAGTCGGCCAGCGTGGTCGGCGTGGTGGCAAACGTATTGGTTTCATGCTGAACACCCCCGCTGGCGATACGCATGGTTGGATTCTCCGGAAGTGAGACAAGTTGTTACCGTGAGGCAGGTAGCTTAACATCGTGGGACGAATTGTGCTTGTCGCCCTCCGTTGTCAGGCGAGTGAAGTTTGTCAGGCGGGTGGCGCACCCGCGCTTCGCTGGCGGTGTTATCGAGTGACGGCATAACGGTCTGCTTTGAAAGGATCCCATGAGTTTTAATCGTATGCCCACCGGCGGGCTGTTCGCGCCGCTGATGATGCTGCTAGTGACCGTCTCGACGGTGACAGCCGCTGCGCCGGCCACGCCCAAAACGGCCGCGCTGCTGGCGAGCGGCCAACCGGTTCGCCTCGTCTGTTTCGGTGATAGCGTCACTGGGGTCTACTATCACACCGGGAGTCGTCGTGCATACACCGATATGTTGGGGATTGCGTTGCAGAAGGCGTACCCCGATGCAACCATCACGATGACCAACGCGGGGATTAGCGGTCATACCACCGTCAATGGCTTGGCCCGGATTGACCGGGATGTCATCGCCCATCAGCCCACGCTGGTCACCGTCATGTTCGGCTTGAACGACATGACGCGCGTGCCGTTGAACCAGTATGTGGCCAACCTGAAGACGATCGTCGCCAAGTGCGCGGCCATCGACGCCGAAGTGTTATTGTGCACTCCGAATAATGTCATCACCACGCCGGCTAGACCGACCGAGAAGCTCGTCCAATATTGCGATGCGGTTCGTGCGGTGGGTCGCGAGCTCAAGGTGCCGGTGCTGGACTGTTATGCGCGGCTGGCAGTCTTGCGTGAGCGTGATTCGCTGGCCTGGCGGTTGCTGATGAGCGACGAAATTCACCCGAACATGGACGGCCACAAGCGGATCGCCGAACTCATGGCGGAAGCGATTTCCGGCGAGCCGGTTTCGCTGTCGGACGTTCCGCCACCGTCGCCCGCGTTGATTCGCACCCAGACAAAGATCGACCGGAAGGAAGTCGTCAACGTGCTCGCCATGGCACCGCTGGACGAGATGATTGAGCCGGCGCTGCAGCGTCTCGGCAGCGACGTGCAGGTGGCCGTCACGCGGTGGGACGTCGCCGGAAAGTCGCTGTCGGAGATTGAACTTGAGGCAAAGGCGCGCGTTCGCGCCATGCGGCCTGATCTGGTGGTGCTTGCGGTACCGCGCGGCGCTCAGGCAGATTCGCAGAACGCCTTGATCCACAGTTTTGCCTGGACGATGAATTGGTCGCTCAATTTTGGACCCGGCGGCTGGGATTGTCTGGTTGTCCATCCGTCGGTATTGGATCCTGGCAGCGCGAAT
>JAUIHJ010000718.1 GCA_030432015.1 bacterium | reverse complement strand
CGGCGACTGGTCGAAGCGGGTGTTCGCATGGTGACGCTGACCTACGGCGGTTGGGACATGCACAGCAATATCACGCGCAGCATGAAAGGCCAGATGCCGTCCTTGGATCAAGGCTTGGCAATGCTGGTCAACGATCTTGACCAGCGCGGGTTGCTCGACAGCACCCTGATCATGGTCTCCAGCGAATTTGGTCGGACGCCGAAGATCAACGCCACGGCGGGCCGCGACCATTGGCCCAAAGTGTTTAGCGTGATGATGGCCGGTGGTGGCATCAAGGGTGGAACGATTTATGGTTCCTCCAACGCGATCGCTTCCGAGCCGGAAGACGATCCGGTCGGCCCCGAGGCATTGGCGGCAACCATGTATCATCAAATGGGAATTATTTCGGACAAGGAGATCATGGCACCCGGCGATCGTCCCATTGAGATTGTCAATGGTGGGACCGTCCTCAAGGGCTTGATCAGCTAGTCCGTGCAATGCAGCGATCGCGGTTCGGCGGCGATTAATTTCGTCGCCGAACCGCCTTTTTTTGTCACGCCCCTTTCGACTGATTACAATCAACATACGTCTGACTCGCCTCCATCCCCCCTTCCTCCCCCCTGTCCTGCCTGAGGTTGTCATGAGTCGCACAGCGATTTCGATTCTTGCATCGGTAGCATTTCTTGCCGCCTGCGTTGCCTTGCCGCCTACCGCCACAGCCGTTCAGCCGTCCCTCGGTGCCATTACGCCCTACGGACTGCAGCGCGGTACCGAGGTAGAAGTGCAATTCAGCGGCGCCCGATTGGGTGAAGCCGAGCACCTGCTGTTTTACTCGCCCGGCATCACGGTCAAGAAGATCGACAAAGTCAACGACAACGCGGTGAAAGTCGCCTTGGCGATCGACCCCGAATGCCGCCTGGGCATTCACGCAGCACGCGTGCAGACACGCATGGGCGTCAGCAACCTGCGGACCTTCTCGGTCGGCGCGCTGCCGACGATCGACGAGAAAGAACCCAATAGCGAATTCACCACGCCTCAACCGATCGCACTGAACTCGTCGATTAGTGGCATCGTGCAAAACGAAGATGTCGACTACTTCGTTGTGGAAGCGAAAAAGGGGCAGCGCGTGGTTGCCGAATTGGAAGGGATTCGACTGGGCAACAATGTACTCTTCGATCCGTATCTGGCGATCCTCAACGAGGCTCGCTTTGAACTCTCACGGAGCGATGACGCGGCCCTCCTCCGCCAAGACTGCCTATGTGCCATTGTCGCTCCTGAAGACGGCAAGTACATCATTCAGATTCGCGAGAGTGCCTATGGGGGCAACGGCAATTGCAAATATCGCTTGCATGTCGGCTCCTTCCCGCGACCGACCGCAGTGATTCCCGCAGGTGGCAAACCCGGCGAAACGATTGAGGTTCGCTGGATTGGCGACCCCGCCGGCGATTTCAGCGAAAAGGTCACGTTGCCCAATGCAGTGGACGAACAGCACGGCCTGTTTGCCAAAGACGAGCACGGGATCGCCCCATCTCCCAATCGGATTCGGGTCGTCGACTTGCAGAACACGATTGAAGCGGAACCGAACGACACCCGTGAGGCGGCCACCGCGGCGGTTGGCCCCGGTGCTTTGAACGGCATCCTCGAGAAACCGGGCGACGTCGATTACTACAAGTTCACGGCCAAGAAGGGCCAGCAGTTGGAAGTCCGGGTCCACGCCCGCAAGACGCTGCGTTCGCCCCTGGACTCGGTTCTTTACATTCAAAACGAGAAAGGCGGCAACGTCGCCAGCAATGACGACAGCGGAGGACCGGACAGCTATTTCCGCTTCAACCCGCCCGCGGACGGCGAGTACTTCGTCCTGATCCGTGACCACTTGCAGGCCGGTGGTCCGGAATACGCGTATCGCATCGAGCTCGCTCCCGTGCAGCAAGCGACCACCGTGTCGTTACCGGAGAAGCAACGTTACGTGCCGACGACGATGACCGTGCACCGTGGCAACCGCACCGCCATGATGGTCAACGTCGCCCGGGCAAACTGGGGTGGCGATCTAAAGTTGAGCGTCGAGGGGATGCCGCCCGGCATGACGCTGGAAGCTCCGATTATGCCGGCCAACCGGACGACCATTCCCGCGGTCTTTTCTGCTGACCCGGCGGCGGCAACCGGTGGCGCATTGGCAGACCTGATCGGCAGCCCTGTGGATGAGAAACTGAACATCCCCAGCACGTTTTATCAACGCACAATGCTGGTTCGCGGCCAAAACAACCGAGACGTCTGGGGCCACGACACCGATCGGGTTGCGATCACCCTGGCAGATGAATCTCCGTTCAAGATTGAGATCGTACAACCCAAGGTCCCCATCGTGCGAAACGGCTCGATGGGCCTCAAGATCGTCGCGACCCGCAAAGAGGGCTACGACGCAGCCATTTCCGTTCGGATGCTCTACAACCCACCCGGCATTGGCTCGTCTGGATCGATTTCGATCGCCAAGGGGGCGAACGAAGCCGTCATCCCGGTCACCGCAAATAGCGGCGCGGCGATCGGCAAATGGCCAATTGTTGTGCGGGCCACGGCGGCCCATGCAGGCGGGACGATCGAAACCTCGAGTCAGATGGCCGACTTGGATATCGTGGACTCATTCTTTGGGTTCGCCTTCACCAAGGCCGCTGGCGAGTTGGGACAGGACACCGCCTTGGTCGTCAACGTCGAGAAGAAGACCGAGTTCGGTGAGACCTGCAAAGTCGAGTTGCTCGGCTTGCCCGCCAAGACCTCGACGGCCGCACCGGTCACGATCACGAAGGACTCGACGGAGATGATCTTCCCAATCAAGATCGAAAAAGACGCCAAGCCCAACACGTACAAGTCGCTGGTCTGTCGCGCCACGATCGAACGCGATGGAGAACTGATCACTCACACGCTGGGTGGTGGCGAGCTGCGTGTCGATAAACCGATCCCACCCAAGGTGACCGCCAAACCAGCGGCCAAACCGGTGGCCAAGCCCGACCCCAAACCGGTGGTCGCAAAGGTCGCCCCCAAGAAGCCGCTTTCGCGTCTTGAACAGTTGCGAAAGGCCCGCCAGGAAGCCGCCGGCGGCGCGGGCGGCGAATAGCCAACGAACCAATCCGAAACTGCCGACCGCCTGGCCTGCTGCCGGCGCAATGCGCAGTCTCACGTCATCTGATACAGCAAACGTAGCGAGCGTTTTACGAAGGAGTTCACCATGCAATCTGGTGCGAAATCGCGATGGACGTTGTTTGGGCTAGTAGTCGTTGGCACATTGTCGATCGGTGCGGCGCGCTTGAAAGCTGCCGAGGTCACCGGCATCGCGGTTTACCCGCCGGACATCACGCTCCAATCCAAACTCGATAGCCAGCGGTTCATCGTGGTTGCCACACGTGACGACGGTGTCACGCTGGATATCACCGAAGCGGCCGCTGCCACACTGGCCGAACAAGGCATTGGGCGACTCGCTGGAACCACCGTCTTACCCGAAAAGGACGGCGAAACGACGCTGAATATCGAGTACGCGGGGCACAAAGTTGCCGCCACCGTTAGCGTCAAGGACGCGACGGCCGACCGTCCGGTCAGCTTTCATCTGGATATTATGCCGATCTTCATGCGGTCAGGCTGCAACACCGGCAGCTGCCACGGTGCGGCCAGCGGCAAAGACGGGTTCAACTTGTCCTTGTTCGGATTTGACCCGGTCGGCGACTACCAGCGGATCACACGAGAAATCGGCTTTCGTCGCATCAACCTTGCAGTCCCCGAATCAAGCCTGTTGATCGAAAAGTCGATCGGCAGCGTGCCTCACACCGGCGGAAAACGATTCGAGGCCGACTCGGCCTACAACGCGATGTTGCTCAAGTGGTTGAAGGCCGGAGCTCCGCTGGACGCCGGAACTCCACCGCACGTCACCCAGGTGGATGTCTACCCGCCAGCCGCCGTCATCGAAGGCAAAGAGACGCAGCAACAGTTCATCGCACGTGCTCACTACAGTGACGGCACGACGCGCGACATTACCGACCTGGCCGTCTTCCTGACCAGCAATGACACGTCCGCACCGATCAGCGAAGGTGGGCTTGTGACTGCCGCTGATCGAGGTGAGGCGTTTGTGATGGCTCGTTTCGAGACCAAGACCGTCGGCAGCCAAGTGCTCGTCCTACCCAAAGATCTGGACTATACGCCCCCGGCGATCACCGGCAATTACATCGATCAGCTGGTCGGCGAAAAACTCCGCAAGATCCGCATCATGC
>JAUIHJ010000717.1 GCA_030432015.1 bacterium | reverse complement strand
CCAGCCCGCCGATCCGATCGGTGGGCTCGACGAGCGTCACACGCGCGCCAGACTTAGCCGCACTGACGGCAGCGGCAATGCCGCTCGGTGTCGCACCATAAACAAGTACGTCGGACTGCTCTCCCCGAGCTGGATTGATCAGCACCAGACTGGCGAGGGCGGTAAGGCAGAAGCAGCAGCAGGCGAATGAAGCTCGCCACCCGGATGTTGTCATACGTTTGGACATCGTCAGGGCCTTCGGTTGTGGTGGGAGGCGATCAACTCGCGGGATGCTCCGAGCGGCTCGCGGTTGGCTGGTCAGCGATGGGAGAATTCGCCATTGTCTACCGCTGCGGCAGGGCTGTCACCGGGGCCTTCTATTTCTTCACTCTGGGACTTCGCCACAAGTCGAAACGCGACGTGTGGGTTTTGACGATGCGCCATTGATCTTGCCGCAGGCACGTCCGTTTGTAGCCTGCGGTGGAACGCCGAGGCGATTGTTGTCTGGTCGCTCAACAGCCATGCAGCGGCACCGGGAATCTTGGCGTTGACAAACACCTGCCAACGCTTCGCGGCTAAATGACCGAGTGCATTTCGGCGACCATCCGGGACCGGCTCGTTTTTCGCCGCCCATTAGAATTGACTGCAGTAAAACCGCCTGTCGGCGAAAAAGGTGCCTGTCCCGCTGACGGGGTGTGCGCTGCTGAATCGCGCTCGGCCATTTAGTTGGCGAAACATCACGACGGTCGCGTCGAGTTACCGATCGCGCCGTTTGTGAAACACAAGTGCTCCCTGGCTGCCACCGGACCATTGGCGGTTTTCGATGATTGCAGTTACAGTGAGGACTCCTGTCGGTCGTGAAGTGGCGACCCGGGTTTGACACCGTCGGTTGGCTCGACGGCACGACCTCATTGACTGCATGCTCGCATCCATCGAAGAGAAGAAAATGAACTGCACTCGCCCCGTGACGCTGTTTGCCGTGGTGCTGGTCGCCCTGTTGGCCAGCCTATCTGATCTCGCCGAGGCAAAGAATCCCAACGTGATTGTGATCATGGCGGACGACCTTGGGTTTGGTGATGTTTCGTGTTATGGGGCGACGTCGCTGCGGACGCCGCATATTGATCGGCTGGCCGCGGAGGGGTTGCGGTTTACCAGCGGCTACTGTTCGGCGTCCACCTGCACCCCGACGCGCTACTCGTTGTTAACCGGGACCTACGCGTTCCGTGGCAAGCGGACGGGAATCGCGCCGCCGACAGCACCGGCGATCATCCAGCCGGGCACAGAAACCATTGCCTCGATTTTGCAGCGTGCGGGCTACGCGACCGGCGTCGTCGGCAAGTGGCATTTGGGACTTGGCGGACCCAGCGGGCCGGATTGGAATGGCGAGTTAAAGCCGGGGCCGCTGGAAATTGGCTTCGACACCTGCTTCCTGCTGCCGACGACCAACGATCGCGTGCCACAGGTCTATGTTCACGATCATCGGGTGCCGAATCTTGATCCAGCCGATCCACTGTGGGTGGGCCGGAAAAAGCCCAGCCCCGATCATCCCACTGGGCTGACGCACCGCGACACCTTGAAGATGGACTGGTCGCACGGACACAACTCAACGATTCACAACGGAATCAGCCGTATCGGCTTTTACACGGGTGGCCATGCGGCCCGCTTTCGAGATGAAGACCTGGCCGACAAATGGGTCGAAAAATCGAATGCATTTATCGAACAGCACAAGGATCAGCCGTTCTTCTTGTTCTTCTCTTCGCATGATATCCATGTGCCGCGGATGCCGCACGAGCGATTCCAAGGCCAAACATCGCTCGGCTTTCGCGGCGACGCGATCATCGAACTCGACTGGTGCGTGGGGGAACTGATGAAGACGCTCGACCGTCTGAAGCTTGCCGAAAATACACTGGTGGTGTTTTGTTCGGACAACGGGCCTGTGCTGGATGATGGTTATCAGGACGGGGCACTCGAGAAGATCGGGCGGCACCGCGCGGCTGGCCCGTACCGTGGCGGCAAGTACAGCGTCTTTGAAGGCGGGACACGGACTCCGTTCATTACCCGTTGGACGGGCCGCATTAAGCCAGGTGTGAGTGATGCGTTGGTTTGCACGATCGATCTCGCCGCCAGTTGCGCGGCACTGGTTGGGAAGCCGCTTCCCGGTAACGCCTGTCTTGATAGTTTTGATGTGTTGAGCGCTTTACTGGGCGAAGAGGATGCCGCGGGTCGCGATCACCTTGTGCAGCAGGATAACGGCAGTAGCGGCACCTATGCGCTGCGCGCTGGAAGTTGGAAACTGCACCGCTACGACAAGAAGATGGCCCGCAACGTGACCGTCGAACAGGAGCTGACCAATACCAAGATGACCAAGTTTGCGCTGTTTAACCTCAGTGATGACCCGGGGGAGAAGAAGAACGTCATTGACGATCACCCGGATGTGGCCGCCCGTCTCACAGCGCAGCTCCGAAAGATCATCGATGATGGCCGCAGCCGTCATTAGCCGTCGCCGCGCTGACGACTGCGCGTTGCCGCTTTCCGACACGGGCGTCTTCCCACACGGGCGTCTTCCCACACCATCGATCATTGAGGAGCGTCCAGCGCCGTGCCCAAAACCCTTCAACACACGTGTATGTGGACCGCGATCTTGATCGTGCTGTGCGCGAGCGCTCAGGCGGAAGATAACCGGACCGTGCGGGTCTTTATCTTTGCTGGGCAATCGAACATGGTTGGATCGGATTCCAAGGTGAAGGATATCAAACGCTTCCCGCCATTCTCCGGCCTGGAGGATCGTCAGGCGAAGGTCCGGTTCTCGTATTCCATCGGACGCGAGAGGAAGGCGACATCCAACGGCTGGGTCGAATTGCAGCCGGTCAACGATGTGGTCGGTCCGGAACTCAGTTTTGCTCGCCACGTCGGGCAACACATCGACGCGCCGATCGCGATCATCAAGTGCGCGGCCGGTGGAACTCACCTGGGTGGCGATTGGAATCCTGATGTTCCGGAGGGGTTCAAAATGTACCCCTTGGCGCTGGAGCTCATTCGAAATTCCCTGGCCGAACTGACTGCCATGGGAGTGCCATATCGCCTGGAAGGATTCATGTGGCATCAAGGAGAGAACGACATGTTCAATCCGGAGTACATGGCGCACTACGGAGAGAACTTACAGAATTTTCTGGCCTGCTGGCGGCGGGATCTGAAGACCCCCGAACTGAAGTTTTATATTGGTGAGCTCTGCACCAAAACGATCTGGGGCATGGACTTGAGGCCACGGATGAATGCCATCAGCCAAGGTCAACGTGCGGTCACCGACATGGACCCGCAGGCGGAATATGTGGCCACTTCGCATGTCGGCGTGGAAATCGGGCGTGGTGTAGGGCTGCATTATCACTACGGGACCTTGGGGCAGTTAGAGCACGGCGTGAACTATGCAGACGCCTACCTGCAGTCGCTTGGCGTCCAGCCGAGCCGCACGCGCCCGCTCACGACGTGGCCTTACGCACCGGGCAGCAGTGTCAAGCTGTTTGTCCTCGCGGGACACCGCAATATGGAAGGTGAAAGGGCTTTTGTGCAGGAGTTGGCGAAACTTGACGGCAAGGAATCGCTCTGCCTGGACAATTCCACGATTGCCTACAAGTACAGTATCGGGGGCGGCTACCGCACGTCTCGCAACTGGGAACCGCTCGGTCCGGCCGGAGCCTATGGCAACTTTGGCCCGGAGTTGAGTTTTGGTCGAACGCTGCAGGCCGGGCTCAAGGGAAATATTGCCATTGCCAAGTTCACCCATAGCGGGACCCAGATCATCGACTGGACTCCCGAGGGAAGCGAGGCCGCCTCCCGCCATATTTATCCGCGGTTCATCGCCTTTGTCGAGGCTGCCATCGCCGAGCTTCAAGAAGCGGGGCACTCGGTCGAACTGGCTGGGATCTTCTATCACCTCGGTGAGAATGACATGTCATTCTCACCCTACCGCAAGAAGGCCGCCGCATGGTTAGCCGAGACGATCCGGCAGAGTCGGCGCGATCTTCAGCGTGACACCCTGAAGTGGTTTGTCAGCCAGCAACCACCGACCGACGATCCACGTGTCAACGCAATCGACGTCACTGCCGACATGGAGCGACTCGCCGCCGCAGACCCGAATCTGGTGTACATCAAGGCCTTTGACCTTCCGCCGCAGCCGCAGAAGCTGGTCATCACCACCGCTGGGATCGTGGAGTTGGGTGAACTGTTGGCGACCCGTTACGTCGACCAGGAATA
>JAUIHJ010000716.1 GCA_030432015.1 bacterium | reverse complement strand
ACGCGTGGAACATTCAGGGAACGGTGCTGTACGGCATGCTGATTGAGTCCGCGACACTGGGGTTCCTCTTGGTCATCGTCGCGCACGCTCACGGCTCAATCTTCAACGGATTGGCGTCCGTACCAACGACGAACACCACGACGACTTGTGCCATGGTTGACGAAGGTTCCTACGTGGTTCGTGCCATGGCGTTCTTTGGCGCAGGCATCTATGAAGAACTCCTGTTTCGCTTGATTCTCCTCTCCGCGCTGGCAGCCGGGTTGTACCAACTTGGTGTGTCACGAGGCGTCGGCGGGATCACGGCAGTCGCGTTGAGCAGCCTCGTCTTTGCGGCGGCACACTACCAACTGAACTTGCAACTTGGCTCGTGGCACATCGCCACGTCATTTGGTGACACTTTTCAATGGTCGAGTTTCCTGTTTCGTTGTTCTGCTGGCGTGTTCTTCTCGGTCGTGTTTCTGTATCGCGGCTTCGGGATTGCAGTCGGCGCGCATGCGCTCTACGACATCCTCGTTTCCTTTCTCGCGTGAAACGAACTTGGTTGCTAGCGTGGGTCGTTGGTCTTGATTCCAAGGATGTCAAGACCCATTCTTGGAAACCCCTGCCGCCCGCAAAAGTGAGTTTGTTGTGGTTGCGAGGTGTGTTTATAATGGCATCTTATCAAGCAACAAAACGACCTAATGGCAACGCGCCCTGCGCGCCGCGCCACAAGGAATATCGAAGTGTTATCCGTCAGACCAAAAGTTGCCGAGTTAGCTTTTCAGCTTTACGGCCGTGCGTTACATCCCGAATTGTTCGAAGTCCACAAGACGCGTAGCATCGAGCGGGGCGGCTTTACGGCACAGATCGACATCACCAGCGCCGGGCACGTCGTAACGTGGCGATACGGCGGCTTGATCCTGACAGAGGTCGCCGCGTCGGCGCAGCACCCGCTCCCGGAAAAGCGTCGCTTGATGTCGTACAAACTCAAAGGCGAACGGAGTGATCGACTCGAATGCCGCGGCGGCGTGACGTATTCCGTCAAGTTTCAGCTCGAGCCCGTTTCGCCCGAAGTGTTCTGGATGTTTCAACAGGAACTGACGACCGACGGTGAACACAAAGGAATGCTGCAACGGTTCGATTCCAGCGGCCGCATGGCGATGGGTGCCTTGAGCTACATTAATGTGGAAACACGGAGTCGCAGCATGCTGATTCAAGCCTTCCACACCTTCCCTGACGACTTTGCGATTGTTAAAAGCGAGTCGCAATTCAAGCTGCCTTCGTAGCCTTCGTCGTCGGCTTCAAGGGGGCAAGTCGCGGCAGGCGGCCGCCAGTCAACGCGGCCGTTATTCCGCAGCGGTCAGGCTGTTCTTCAACAGCAGGCCTTCAATTTCGACGGTCGCCGCCCACAGTTCTCCCAGCGCCTCGATGTACGCCAGGTTCGTCTGTGAATACGTTCGTTGGGCCGTAAGGAGATCGAGATAACTGCTCTCCCCGGCTTGGTAACCACCGCGCACAAAGTCGAGGGCCGTTTTCGAGTGGGACAAGATCCCGTCCTGCTTGGAATAGGCGTGAAATTGATTCCGCGCCGTGGCGTATTGCTGGAAGACGGTCGCCAGCCGCCGCTGCAGGTCCAACTCCAACCGACCGACCGCGCGTTCGGCGGCAACCAGACTGGCCTCGGCCTCACGAATCCCTCCCTGATTACGGTCGAGCCAAGGGATTGGGATCGACACCTGTAGATTCCCGTTGTTGCCGCCAGTCCCATTGTCACGTTGAACGACCGCCTGCACATCCACATTCGGTACGGGTTCGGCGTAGGCACGATCAATGACCCACCGCGCTCGCTCGACCTCCGTAAGCACGATCGCCATCTCCGGGCTTTCGGCAAGCAATCGCTGAATGGCTTGGTCCGGATCGAGGTCTTCCACCACGGCTTCCAATTCGCCAATCAGCGGCGTGGGCCCGAGGTGCGAGCCCCCCATCACGGCGTTCAAACGCGACCAGGCTGCTGTGTAGATGTTTTGAGCATTCTGATGGAGCAAACTCGCCGTCTGCAACTCGATCCTGGCCCGCATCACATCGACCTGGCTGACTTCCTGTGCCTCGAAGAGCGCTTCCGCCGTCGTGACACCCTGGTTGGCAATCTCAGACAATTGACGCGTCACTTCGATCCGACGCTGCGCAATCAGCACATCATAGAATCCCAGGCGAACATCGGTCAGCACACGCTGTTGCTGCGCCGCGAGATGCTGTTCTGCTTGTTCGACCTCCCGTGCAACAACGGCACGATTAAGCCGCAACTTTCCGCCGCGCACCAACTCCTGCTGCACGTAGACCCCCTGTTGCTCGGCAAGACCATGGCTGCCCAACTGTTGTCCGGCGTAGCCAAGCACGGTGTTGGGTGGCAACCCGACTTGAACCCACTTGCCGCGGGCGGCATCCAGTCGCGCCTGCGCCACCGCCAGCGCTGGATTCGAGACCAGCGCGACCTCCTCAAGCTCGATCAGAGTCATATTTTCGCCTGACGCATCCGCGTGAAACGCGGGCAGTGGCGCGATCGGCTCTGAAGAAACCGGCGGCTGTACCGGTTGGATGTGGGCCGCGGGTTGGACAAACTGGCTACGTTGTTCAGGTTCAGCCTGAAGCCGATTCGGCGCCGCGTAGGGCGCACCCGGCTCCGCTTGCGTCTGACGCGGCAGTGCCTCTGCCAACGGGTGGAGCTCGTCACTGGAATCGCGGCGGTCGATCGCCTGGCAGCCCGCGCACAGGCAAAAGGCCGCCAAAATCGTGATTCGCTTTGCCGCCATATGAACGCTTTTCCAGAAATCCCAACACAATCATCTATCTTCCTGGTATCGGCGAGACCGGTAACACGGCTTGAACCAATTGGTTGGATCGTAACGCCCCGTTTGGAAAGCAACGCTGCGACATTCGACCAGCGGACCGACCGGGTGACGGACCGACCGGGATCAGCCCGTGCTGGGGACGAAACCGTTGAAACCCAAGTGTTTACGGAATGAAGTGGCTCTGGCCGACTAAGCAAGTTCGACCGTCGGGTCCTGCTCCGGAGCGACATCGGGTTCCCGGTCGAGTTGACGACCGTCGATTGGAACGTCGCCTTCGTCTCCCAAATCAGCAATCCCAGTCCGGCCGCCACGCGCGTCCATGAGCAAGCTGAACAGGGTCGGCACCAGAAACAGGGTAAAGACCGTCGAGACCATCAAACCGCCCAGCACCACACTGCCAAGCCCCCGGTAGAGTTCACTTCCCGCACCGCGGAACAAGACCAGCGGTAGCAAGCCGAAGACGGTGGTGGCCGTGGTCATAAAGATGGGGCGAATTCGAGTTCTGACGCTCTCCAGAATCGCGGGCCTGGGAAGGTAAGCTTCGTCGCGCATGAGGTTCAATGACTGATGAACGATCAAGATCGCATTGTTGACTGCCGTGCCGATCAGAATGACGAAGCCGAGCATCGTTAGCACATCAAGCGATGGTGGCGCGGACTCCGGCCATCCAAAGACTCTCGTGGTGAAGATCTGGTAGAGTTCCAGAAACCGTAGCCCCAGCACCCCACCGACGGCGCCTAAGGGAACACTGGTAATGATGACCAGCGGGAACAGCCACGACTCAAACAGGGCCGCCATCAGGAGGTACGTCACCAGCAGTGCCAGGACCATGACCCAGCGAAACGAAAGCCACGTCTGCAACAGTTTGTCCGCCGTACCGCTCATCGTAATGGTGTACTCGACACCCAAGCGACCGCTCTCCCGCAGCGGCAGCAAGATTTCAGTATCGATCAGTTCGATCGCGGACTCCAATGGCACATCCGATGGGGGCGTCACCTGGATCGTAATGGCCCGCAGGCGTTAACGATGGTTGACCTGTTCCGGTCCGCTGCTAATCCGTACGTTCGCCAAGGATTCCAGAGGCACCAGTGCGCCCGATGGTGTTGCCAAGGGCAGGCCGGCCAAGTCCTGAGTCTGAGCCGCGTAGTTGCGTGACCCCATAATCATGAGATCGATCTTGTCGTTGCCAAGATAATAGTCGGTGGCGTAAGCGCCATCGATCAGCGCATCGACGCTATAGCCCAGATCACTGGTGGTCACCTGCATTTCGCTGGCCTGCACCATGCGAGGCTCGACATGCACTTCGGGGCTCGACAAGTCAAGACTGGGGATCGGTCGAGCTTGTGCATCGGGTCCGGCGACGCCGTCGGGACGCCATTGCAAACCGCCGACCTGCCCCAGAATCTGACCG
>JAUIHJ010000715.1 GCA_030432015.1 bacterium | reverse complement strand
GGGGCGGCGAGCTTCCGCAGCCGGGGAACATGGAGAGTAAGCCGATGGCCAACAGCGTAGCCAGTTTCAACGACAACTTCTTCATGGGATCGATACTCCAATTCAAGGTGTGATACCAGCTCATGCCACTGGGCACGATGGAATGCTGGTAGGAATCAGTTCTCAAGCACGTCGTTCCTGCAGGTTGTCCGCCAGTTCATGCGATTGCGCAACCCTCGCCGCATCCTTACCGCTGAACTTCCAAAACAAGCCGGGGTGAACCAGGAATTCACAAAATGTCGAGGTCACAAGTCCGCCCACAATGACCGTCGCAACGGGATACAAAATCTCGCGGCCAGGTTCTTTCCCGCCGAGTACCAGTGGCAGCAGGCCAATCCCTGCGGTGAGCGCGGTCATCAGCACCGGAGCGAGCCGCTCGAGACTTCCACGCAGAATCATTTCGTGCGTGAATTCTTCGCCTTCTTCCTTCATCAAATGAATGTAGTGCGTCACCAACAGAATGCCGTTGCGAACGGCGATACCACCAAGCGAAATGAAGCCGACAAGGCTGGCAACGGTCAGGGATTGGTTGGTCACGACCAGCGCCAGTACGCCACCAATGAACGCTGTGGGCAGGGCATTGAGAATCTGCAGCACGATCCGCACCGATGGAAAGAGGATCATCAGCACGACGAACATCCCCACAACCGAAACACCCGCCAAGATCATGATCGTTTGCGTTGCCTGCTGCTGGCTTTCAAACTGCCCTCCGTATTCCAGAAAATAACCCTCGGGGAGGTTCACGTCGCGATCAACGTTCCGTTCGATCTCGCTTACCGTGCTGGCCAGATCGCGGCCCTGTGTATTACAACGGATGACCATGCGGCGGCGGGCGTTCTCGCGGTTGATGGCGTTGGGACCGCTACCCGGACCGATGTCGGCTAACTCGCGGAGTTCGATCTGGCCGCGATGGTTCGGGAGGTCGATGCGCAACCGGCCGAGATTGGCGTAATCCGTGCGATAGTTTTCTTCGAGTCTCACCAGCAAATCGAACCGACGTTGGCCTTCCAGCACCTGCGATACAATTTCTCCTTGAAGCGCCGTCTGCACGATGCTTGCCACGTAGGCGCGGGTCACGCCATGAAACGCCAGGTCGTCCGAACGTAGCCTGATGTGCAACTCCTCGGTCATCTGAATTGGCTCAATCACCGGAGGCGTAACGCCGTCAATGCTCTGCACCGCCGTCTTCACCTGCTGGGATAATCGCTGAAGCGTATCGAGGTCGTCACCATAAATCTTGATCGCGATCTGCGCGTAAACGCCCGAGACCATATGGCTGATTAGATGTGCCAGCGGCTGTTCGACCTCAATATCCACGCCCGGTACTTCCTCACCCAATTCGTCAAGCAGTTGCTCCAGAATGTCTTCGCGATGGCGCCCGCTGGCGGCATTCATGCTGAGAATGTATTCGCCGGCATTGACCGGGGAGGCATGTTCGTCCATTTCAGCGCGCCCCGTGCGACGAACAAAGTGCAGAATCTCACCGTCTGGGTTCTTCTCCGACCGTTGCATCTCTCGGAGTTTACGATCGATCATTCCTGAAGCCAGGTTCGACGCGTCCAACGATGAACCGGGCGGCAGCGTCAGGTTGATTTGCACACTCCCTTCGTCAAAATCGGGCAGGAAGTTTCGCCCCAGTTGCGACATCTGCCAGCCCGCGACCGCCACCATGCACCAGGCCGCGGTTAACACGAGCACAGGACGCGCCATGCTCAAACGAACCAGGTGGCCGGCGGCTCGCTTGAGCCAGCGCAACAAGATGCCTTCGGACTCAGTATGCGTCGCCTTGGAATGCGGCAACAGATAATAGGACAGGACCGGCGTCACGCTCAGCGAGACAACAAGGGATGCGAGAATTGAGACTATGTAAGCGACTCCCAGTGGTGCAAATAGTCGGCCGGCCACACCCGACAGCGCAAACAACGGCAGGAACACGAGAATTACAACGATCGTTCCGAACACGATCGCACTGCGAATTTCCACGCTCGCCTCGTAGACGACTTGCAACGCGGGCCGAGGCACATCAAGGGTGTTGTTCTCTTTCAGACGACGAAAGATGTTTTCGACGTCAACAATGGCATCGTCGACGAGCTCTCCCATGGCCACGGCAATACCGCCCAGCGTCATCACATTGATCGACAGCTCGGTGTCCGTCAGATATCCGATCAATCGGAAAATCAACGTCGTGATGACCAACGACAGGGGAATCGCCGTCAGCGTGATGAATGTCGTGCGGAAGTTGAGCAGAAACACGAACAGAATAATCAAGACCAGCACCGCACCGATCACAAGTGCCTCGCCAACATTGAAGACGCCGCGATCAATGAAGTTTCGGAGCTGGAACAAGTCGTCGTTGATCACGATATCTGGCGACAAGGAATCTTCCGTATCTTGTAGCGCCACTTCCAGTCGATCCGTCAACGAACGCGTGTCGACGTGCGGTTGCTTGACCATCGTGAATACGACGCCGGGACGCCCGTTGACACTGCCGTCGCCCCGTTTGAACTCGGGTCCTTCGACGACCTTCGCCACCTGGCTCAGCAGAACTGCGCGTTTTTCATCGGCCTTGACGGGAACTTTTCGCAAGTCGTCCAAGACGCGATCTGGGTCTGGTCCCAAGCGTCCAAGCACACGAATCGGACGTTCCGATTCACCTTGGACGGCAAATCCACCGCTGGTGTTGATGTTACTCTCTTTGAGAGCCTGCTCGACTTCCTGCAATGTAACGCCGTATTCCAGCAACGCCGCAGGATCGATCCGCACTTGATATTGTTTCCGCTGGCCGCCCAGTATGAACACTTCGGCAACGCCTGTGACTTTCAGAACCCGGGGGCGGACAACCCAATCGGCGATCGTCCGTAACGCCATTTGCCTCGCTGCATCTGTGGGAAAGGTGACGGTATGTGGCTGGCGGTCGATGGTGATCGTCGCTCGGCGCTCGCCAGCGGAATCCGATTCGTCACTAGGCGTGGCCGTTGGGTGCCACTGGACTTCATCGGGTGACACAGGCTCCCATGTGGAAAGCTGATGCCGGTCGACGGGTCGCCAAATGAACATCTCCCTTGCCTGCCCGGTTCCCGTGACCAGTTCGGCCAACAACCCCGTCGTGCCGATCGGGTATAACTCGCCATCGTACGGCCCCTGTTGCCGATAGATCCCCGCGACGACAATCTGCCCCATGATCGAAGCAGGAGGTGTCATTTGCGGAAGAACTCCCGCCGGCAGCACACTGCCCAGCGTCGTCAGGCGTTCCTGCACGGTCTGGCGAGCTGACTTGACGTCGGTGTCCCAATCAAACTCGATATAGATGACGTTCAAGCCGGCCGTCGATTGACTGCGAACTGCCTGCACACCACTGGCGCCCATCAGGGCGATCTCGATCGGCTGCGTGACCAGCGTCTCGACTTCCTCCGTCGCGAGCCCCGGACATTCCGTAATGATGATGACCCGCGGACGATCCAGATCGGGAAAGACATCGATCGGCATGGTCGTCGCCAGATAGGAGCCATAGATCAACATGGCCAGGCTCACCACAACGACCAACAGTCGATAGCGAAGCGAAAATTGAATTATCGCGTTCAACACTACTGCAATCCTTGTTCTAATGAGCGGCGTGCGTCGTGCCGTCCGCATGGACATGGATGTCGGCACGCTGTCCACGTGCGGCTTGCGACTTGAGCACACGGTTGAGCGAAGCGGCGGAACCTTGTGCCAGATACGACCCGAGCGCAATGCTGCCATCATTGGCCAGTACAACGTTTAATCGATCTTCATGCAGCACATGGACCGACAGACGCTTAAACAGGTCGCCGTTCTGGCGAAACACATAGGCTTCCGGCCCCTCGCGAACAACGGCGGCTGCTGGAAGAACCAGCACGTTCTCGAGTTGTTCGACCGGGACGTGCAATCGAACTCGCTGTCCCGGTCTCAATCGCCACACGATGAATGTCTGACCGTCTTTGTCGTAAGCCCGTGATTGATTTTTCAGCGGGATGAAGAAGTCGAAGGTCCGACTGGCAGAATCGATCGTGTTGGCCAAGTGCCGAATCTGAAAAACCTGCTCCAAGGGTGGCCAGTGCTGACGGTCGTCCTCGGCAAACTCGACATCAACCGGCCAACCGCGTTGGGCCGCCTGCTCGAGCATCGGAGCTTCCTGCTTGAAGGCGTGACCTTCGATGTAGAGCAGTTGGTGATTCGATAACACCGAGAGCAATTGCCCAGCCTGCACCTGCTGG
>JAUIHJ010000714.1 GCA_030432015.1 bacterium | reverse complement strand
CTGGCGTGAGCCGCAACGCTTATTTCAACCCCCAGTTCAGAAAGCCTACCTCCGTGCACGTCATCCGGCACCTCGCCTGCCTGCTGCTGTCGACCGCCTGTGTCGCCCTGTTGTTACCGTCGAAGTCGACCGCAGCCACGGTCCGCATCGTCGAAGTGACCGCCAGCGAACACCAGCCCGGCCATCCCCCCGAACATGCGCTGGACGCCATCCGCGAGTCGTGTTGGGCCGCCAAGGGTAAATCACAGTGGTTGCAGGTCCGCCTGAATCAGGAAACGGAACTGACGGCAGTCCGACTCGGTTTCCTCAAGGGAACGCGGCGCTACGCCTTCGATCTCGAAGTCTCCACAGCCGACGCAACCTGGGTCCGCGTCGGCTCCTTCACTTCTGCGGGAGCGGGGGACGCTGTCGAGTTGTTTCGGTTTGAAAAACAGACCGCCAAGGCCCTGCGAATTATCTCGCAAGGCAATCGGTCCAATACGTGGATCAACCTTCATACGCTGGAACTGCCGGCGGTCGACCTGGACGCTTCGATCTTGGCGAAAGGCCCCCAAGAGGAAGCACCGCCCGGCATGCCACTGAAGTTCACCAAGTGGAGCGGCGAGATCAATATCCCTGATCCGGTTGCCATCAGCTTCGACAATCTGGGCCGAGCCTATGTCACGCAGACGCAGCGCCGTAAGTCGCAAGACTTGGACATTCGCGCGCATCGTGATTGGATCCAAGACGACTTGCGTTTTCAGTCGGTCGCCGACAAACGTGCGTTTTATCATCGAGTGCTGGCTCCTCGCCAGGAAGGCCAGGAACAGACGGCGCCGATTCCCGACACCAATGGCGACGGATCAGCGGACTACCGCGACCTGACGATGCTGAGCGAGCGAATTCATCTGGTGACCGACCGTGACGAAGACGGAATCGCAGACCAGATCAACCTGTTTGCCGACGGTTTTCAAACCGAGGTTACCGGCATCGCGGCTGGCGTCCTGTGGCACAATGGCGATGTCTACGCCACGATCGCACCCGATGTCTGGCGACTGCGAGATCGTGATGGCGATGACAAGGCGGACGAACGATCCGTCGTGGCGACCGGCTTCGGCCTGCATATCGCCTACGGTGGGCACGATATGCACGGACTCACCGTCGGAGTCGATGGCCGGCTCTACTGGTCGATTGGCGACAAGGGCATCAGCGTGACGACCGAAAGCGGCCGCCGGTTTCATTACCCGAATCAGGGTGGCGTCATGCGCTGCAATCCCGACGGCAGTGACTTCGAGGTGTTTGCCCATGGGCTACGCAACGTCCAAGAATTGGCTTTCGACCAGCACGGTAATCTGTTTGGTGTCGACAATGATTCCGATCGGCCGGGCGAGCGCGAGCGATTCGTATCAATCGTCGAGGGGATGGACGCAGGCTGGCGCTGCAACTATCAGTACCGGTCCGCCGAATACAACCCCTGGATGAACGAGCAACTGTGGGTGCCGCATTTTGCCGGGCAGCCGGCGTACATCATGCCGCCGATTTGCCATTCGATTAACGGGCCCGCTGGCTTTGTCTTCAATCCAGGGACCGCGCTGAGCCCGAATTATCGTGACTACTTCTTCCTGACCGGGGCGCCTGCTGGCGAGCAGATCGCCTTTCAAGTTGAACCGGTTGGCGCCGGATTCCGGATGATCAACGAGCATCCGATTGGGCGTGGAATTCCGTTGGTGGGAATCAACTTCGCTCCCGACGGGGCGCTCTACGGTGTCGATTGGGGCGGCGGTTATCCGCTCAATGAAAAAGGTGCCGTCTGGAAGATCGACAACCCCGATGATGCTGGCTCGACAATCCGTCAGGAGGTCCAGCGCCGCTTGCGCAACGGTTTTGTCGATGTTCAACTGACGACCCTGGAGGAATTGTTGGGGCATGCAGACCAACGAATTCGCCTGGGCGCCCAATTCGAATTGGTGCGCCGCGAGGCGCTGGAGACGTTGACAACGGTGGCGGCGGCCAGCGGCGACACCGTTACGCGCCTCCATGCGGTCTGGGGGCTGGGGCAACTGGCCCGCCAAGGAGATGCCGGCGCGCGGCACGTGCTGGTTACCCAACTGGCTGCGGATGACGCGGAGGTGCGTGGACAGGCCGCGAAGGCCTGCGGAGAACTGGCGGAATTCGACGGCGCCTTGCTGGTGCCGCTGCTGTCTGACGAACCGCGAGTCGCGTTTCAGGCGGCAATCGCACTGGGAAGACGTCCTGCCAGTGACGCGCTGCAGCCGATTGTGAGAATGATCGAAGCATCTCCGGCCAGCGATACGATGATGCGTCATGCAGGCGTCATGGCGCTGGCCGGTTCGGTTGCGACGGACGAATTATTGACCCTGCAGGACCATCGCAGCGAACGACTGCGGATCTGTGCCGTCGTGGCCTTGCGGCGTCAGCAGGCGGCCGGCGTAGAGCAGTTTCTTGCGGACGCCAGCCCGCTGGTGGTGGCCGAAGCGGCGCGAGCGATTTACGACGATTTTTCGATTCCGGCGGCCATGCCGGCCCTGGCCGCGACATTGGATACCGCGGAGCATCGCAACGAAGCCCACCTGCGTCGCGCCATCGGCGCGAATTTTCGCTTGGGTACCAGCCAGCACGCCTTGCGTGTGGCAAATTATGCCGCCAGCGAGAAGGCTTCACAGGATATGCGATTGGAGGCCCTGCGGGCGCTGGCGGCGTGGCGCAAACCTTCACCGCTGGACCGAGTCACCGGACGCTATCGCGACATGGGGAGCGCCAACCGACTCGACGACGTCTCACCCTTGCAAGCGCCCCTGGCGCGGGTGTTATCCAGCGGATCGAGCAAGCTCCGCGAAGCCAGCCTGATTGCCGCGCGTGCGCTGCAGATCGAGATTTCTGACCGCGTTCTGCTTGCCTTTCTCAAGTCCGACGCTGATGCCATGTTACGGATCGAAACGCTCAACTCGCTGTCCGCACAAAAGTCGCCGTTGTTACCAAACGCCATCCAACACGTTATTGCCGCGGATGATGTGGACTTGCGAATTCGCGGCTTCGAGTTGCTCGTCGCAACGCAAAAGGGAGCGAGTTTCGCCCCACTGGCCGCCGCCTTGAAGCATGCCAAGTCGACCCCTGCGCGGCAGCGCTACATCACGCTCTTGGCCGAAATCGGCAGCGATGAAGCGGATCGGAAGTTGCTGGAACTTGGTTCCCAGTTGCCAACCAGCCTGGCGCGACCGGAAACACTTGAAATTCTGGAGGCGCTGGGAACGCGAGCGGCGGAGAATCCGTCGCTCTCGGCCGTCGCCGCGCGGATTGAAGCAAGTCGGAGTCAGCAAGCCGCGGGGAACGGGCTGGCGCAATATCTCGAGTGCCTCGACGGCGGTGATGCTCGGCGAGGGCAGTTGATCTTTGACACGCATCTGCAGGCACAGTGTGTTCGCTGCCATCGCGTGGGTAAGACGGGCAGTACCGTCGGCCCCAGCTTGGCCGATGTCGCCATTCGTCGTGACCGGGCCTACTTAGTCCGGTCAATCGTGTCGCCCAGTGCTGACATCGACGAACCGTACCGGTCGCGGATGTTAATTCTCGATTCGGGAAAAAGCGTGCAGGGATTGCGTCTCAGGGAGGAAGACGATGCGATCATTCTGGCGGACGTTCAAGGCAAGGAGGTTCGCGTGCCACTTGATGCAATCGAAGAATCGATCGAGCAAAAAGTGTCCATCATGCCGGACATGACCAAGACGCTCTCCAAACGCGAGATCCGCGACCTGGTTGCCTATTTGGTCACGCTCAAGCGGAAGGCGAAATCGATCAGAACGGATTGACCTGTTCGCCGCCAGCGCTCGTGGCCATCGCTCGGGCAGTCTGAGGGGCGAGCGAGAATGGCAAGAATCGTACGGCACCATCCGCCATGACAACATTCATGCCGCCGGGGTGGATCCCAGCCGTTTGCCCTGTGCCATTAGGGCCGAAGATCGCCACGAAGGCTTCGATATCAAGGTCCCGCGGTTCGGACCATCGAATGCCGGTCCCCGGCATTTCCACTGCCATGACTGTATTCGAGAGGCCGTCAGTGACTTCGCGAAACTTGGGTTCCTTGCCGACTTCGAAAATCGTACCGGTCCCAGTGACCAGCAAATAGCTGGTTTGAGCCGGCTGTTGCGTGTTCGATGGGTCGGACGGACAGCAAAACAGTGGAATTGCCAAATCCACGGCAAATTGGTTTTCCGGTGCGTCCCAGGCGACGTTGAAATCGTAACGCTCGTAGACCGATTGTTGTTCAAGGAAAGGCAG
>JAUIHJ010000713.1 GCA_030432015.1 bacterium | reverse complement strand
TCTGCGGTGGGGATGGCAGGTCGACGGGTCGCGGGTCAGTCGTCGTGCTTGTCGCTGGGCAATGGCAGTGTAAAGCGAGTCGAGACCTCGGGTTCGACCTTCTGCGTCGTGTGCCGGATCTTCTGGCTTAGGACCGCCGCGTCGTACCAGGTGAAACTGAGATCTGGATTCGACGCATACCGACCCAGCGTACGCAGCGTCTCGGATCGGTTGTTGTCATCGAACAGAAAGATATAACGTTCGGCACCTTTCACCAGTGCCAGTACATTGATGTCCTGCGGCACGTCCCCAATTCTCCATAAATGGTCGCGATACAATCCATTGCAGGTCGCACCGAGGCAGTCAAAATGTTGGCTTCGGAACCTACCGCTCGTATCGGCCAAACGGCCTGTGCCACACCACTCGGGTTTTACCACCCTCGCCTCAGGCCCCCAGCATTTCTAGTTCGCGAGGATGACAGCACCTCCTGGTAAACTCCTCGCTTCGTTGAAGATAGGACCGTTCGTGATCGAACCGAGCCCTGTCGTGAAGCGAGCAAGAATTCGCAATTTGATCCCTAAACGATGCGCCCGCCAGAGGATACGATCGGGGCGACGAGAGAACGGGTAACGGTTGTGGAAGCTTTACCTGGCGGCATCGCGACAACGCAGCGTAGCGACACGCGCTCGCCTCCGGCACCAATGAACGTCATGAAAACCGCTCGTAGACAACCGCTAGTAGACGACCGCCTGGTTCACTTCGAGCCAGCCCTGTTGGGCGCCGGGCAGTTCGACCAGGATCCAATCACTCCGTTTTTCCAAGACGCGGAACTCGGTACCTTCGGCGAGCGGTTGCGTGAATGCCGGCGCATAGCTGGCCCCATCACCCTTCCGCGCGATCGCGCCTGCGCGAATCACCACGCCGCGTTGAATTTGATCGAACCGATGCCAGTCGTAGCCGACCGACACGCCACCAATGACCGTCAGCAGCAACATGGCAACAGCAGCGCGATTCATCTGTTTCGGCCGCCAAAACATCCCGGCGACCGCCAATAGAAAGGTCAATCCGCCCGCCGCGGTGTCGATCAGGATTTTTTCGGGATAACTGAGCCAGTTTTGCCAGAACAGAATGTACTCGAGCAACGGCTTGCGCGGCGGTTCGGCGGCCACTTCCCCGAGCGCGTATGCCAGATTCGCCTCCAGGTACGGATCCCGCGGACGGTAGCGGGCGGCTTGCCGGTAACAGGCAATCGCACGACCGCGTTTCCCGGCCCGCATGAACGCATTGCCCTGGTTGTAGAATACGGCACCCGACACCAGTCCACCGTCCAGCATCTCCTGATACTGGGCCGCCACGCGCATGAACTCGTCCGGCCGCTGCGCCTGGTCAAACGCTTCCTGGATCCGCTGAAACTGAGCAAACAGGCCCGGATCGACGCGGTGACCGCAGCCCGTCGAAACCATTGCCAGCATCGCCGCCATGATCGGAATCAAAAAAAATCGTGCAGACATTACGCGGTTAGCTTTCTGCTGCGGAGTTCCTGAGCGAGGTCCGTCAAGAGTGCCGCTGCCTCGGCATGCAGGTCGCCCGATCCGCCGCCAACGCTCGCGTAGCGCATCGCGTCGCAGGTCTCCAGGACGTCCTGAAGTCGGTCGACCAAGGCGGGCGAAACACCCTGTGAGGCAAACCCGGCGGCGGCATCCGCCGATGTCAGACCATCCTCCGCAAGATCACAGAGATCGGCGGCAAGTCCAATCAGCGCGCCGCTCGCGGCATCCGCCACCGTGTCGGAGCTGCCGCCAGCCGCCGCTTCGAGTCGCCTGCGTGCACGTCCAACGGCCCCCTTGCGGCGTTGCAGTCCGGTATCCTCGCGTGCCCGCTGCCACCGTTGCGTGGCGATGGCAATGACGACAAACAGGCAAGCCAACCCACCCATGCGGACAAACCAGAGTCCGAGATTGACCCCATCGCTGCGAAGTTGCGACAGGTCGGTGACGTTCGCGTAGATGCCGGCCGACAATGTGCCGATTTCTCCGCCATTGCCAGCGGCTCCGGGGGACATGGCAATTTGGCTCGCTGCCAGCCGATCGGTTTCGGCAATCGTGATGGGAATGGGGTCGGACTCCAGCGTCACGTACTGTTCCTGCTCGACATCAAAATACGTCAGGATCGGAATCGCTGGAAATTGTTGGGCCGCGGTCGTCTTGGGTCTTAGGCTGAACGTAAATTGGCGCGAGCCGTCTTCGGTCTTTTCGGTTGCCTCGTAGACCTTGAACTGTTCGGCAATCGTCTCGTTGGCCGCTAGATCGGGGGCCGTTGCCGCGTCCAGCATGCCTTCGCCACGAACCCACACCGTCAGGGTCATGGGATCGCCCACACTGGCTTGGTGGGGTGTCAAATCAGCACCACCAACAAAGCTGCCGATCGCTCCAGTGTACGTCGCTGGCCTGCCGGTCAATGGCGGCTGCTTCACGATCACGTCAAGCGGCGGCGCGATCGCGTAGACGGGATCCAATTCAACGTTGCCACGCGTATTGATTCGGGCCGCAAATTGTCCCTTAATACTGGCCGTCCCTAACGAAAAGGTCCCGGCGTCCTGCGGAATCACCGTTCGAACGAAATCATATTCCCAATATTCGACGCGGCGACCACGACCATCTTCCCGCAGCACGCGGCGCGGCGTGGGGTGAAACGCCAGGCGAGCATCTCGACGGGGCGAACCAAAGAACCCGCCGAAGACACCTGCACCGGCCTCCTGATAATCATTAACCGCGATCCCATACGGCGGTTCGCCGAGGTATTCACTTGCCCAGCGGCTGACCGGCACCTTGGGTACCAGCGCATCGCCGAGCCGTTCATCGTCGGCCCAAGGAATCGTCAGCGTGGGCATCGTCCGCCGCAGTTTCAGCGGGTCCTGATCCGTCGCCGGATCGGGAAGCCCTTTGACGGCGATGGTCAGCTCAATCCGAATTGGCTGCAACGGATAGACCGACTCGGGCTCGGTGGTGACTGTCAAATACACCAAGTCCTGATCATCAACATCGGCCACATCAAGTCGCAGGTTGGCCCCGACATACGTCTGACCGTCGACTTCGACCGACGGCCCGGGAACTTGGAGGCGGCCCGTCTTGTGCGGCGTCAATTGATACTCATAGAGCGGCCCGAGGCGAACCTGCTGTTCGCGCGTGCCGCCGTTGTTGACAATCCTCGTGCTTTGAATTTGGGTACGGCTAACCAATTTCACATCGAAGTCGCGAAACGCGGACATGTCCGGCTCGGCCTGCATGCCGCAATGATTCAACAAGACCCGATAGTTAACGGCCTCGCCGACATAGACCTGGGTGCGATCCAATTCGACAAGCACTTCCGGCGTCTCCGCCCGCGCACCGGCGATGGGTAGCATCGTCAACAAAAACGCGGCCGCCACACCGCATCCGACCGGGCGGCAGAGGCGATTGATGGCGCCGAACCGAGAGCTCCGTGCTGCGGTCATCACCAGTCCCTCTCGACAATGATCCGGGACCGTAAGAGTCGACGAAGCTCTTTCTCTAACTCGCGATGTTCGCGTTCGCGCTGGCGAACCTGACGCAAGAGAGACTCCGCCTGCTGGCGCGAGAGATCCTCCTGCTGCTCGGACGGACCATCCTGCTGTTGTTTTTCTTGATCCTCGTCGGACTGTTTCTTGTCTGCCTCGTCTTTTTGCTTCGAGTCCGATTTATCCTGCTCGCGTTTCTTTTCTTCGTCGTCCGATGCCTTGTCTTGCTTGTCGTCCTGTGACTGATCCTGATCCTGCTGCTGGTCATCCTGTTGCTGGTCGTCCGGCTTCTCTTGATCCTGTTGCTCTTGGTTGTCTTGCTGTTCTTGAGGTGGCAGCAGCGCGGCAATCTCCTTGAGCAGCCGGAGGGCTTCTTCCTGCTGAGGCAGCGCAGCGGACCACGCATCCTGTTGAAGATCATCAGCGGCCTGGCTGGTCAGTTGCTTGATCCGTGGCCCTAGTTCAATCGCCTTCTCATAGGCTGCGCGCGGGTCGGTCGGCGGAGATGCTGCCGGTTCGCTGCTGGCGGCGGTCGCCGTTCCTGTAGTTTCGGCGTCCGTGGATGGCGTGTCCGACGACGGTGTTTCCGCGGCCGGATTGGGTAGCGGAATCTCGGTTGCCCCCTCCGCGTCAGGCATCGGATCAACGCCCGCCCCGACGTCAACTTGGGACTCGGCCAGCAGCTGTTCAGCCTTTCGAATCAGCATTTCCGACCACCCAGAAACAAACCGTTGCTCCTCGGCGGCTTCCTCAGAATCGTGCCTCGCCTTGG
>JAUIHJ010000015.1 GCA_030432015.1 bacterium | reverse complement strand
TAACTGACCAGATGCAAAAACTGACCGCGCCCTGGAAACGTCGCCGCCACACCGGCCCACACGGTGCCGTCGGCTCCCACGCAGAGGGCCCGGCAGTCGGTCTTTTCGGCGCCGGGAATCAGTGGTCCCAGGCTGCGGCCGGACAGGCGCTGGCCGTCGCCGCGGAGGTCATAAGCAACGAGCTGATTGACGCTCATCGCAACCGCGTACAGCGTTTGTCGGTCAGGCGAGAGGTCCCAGTTGATCGGATGGCTCTGCGGGTCGGCCAATCGGGACGTTGCGGTCGGCGGTTGTCCGTCGATGGTTTGCGTAAGCCGGTCCAGCTGATCGGTGCCTGGATCGAAGCGTGCAATCTCGCCACCCAAAATCGGGTGATACGCACGGCCGGCTGCATCAACGACGATGAACGCGTACATGTGCCGGCAATCCATCAGATCACGGTATTCGCCCGACTTCAGGTCGAGGACCATGAAGTGGGTGCTTTCGATGGGACGTTCATCCGAACAGGTCGAGATATAGGCAACGCCACGCGCCTCGTCGGGCGTTACGCTGATGATGCCCTGCCCCGCGACGGGAATGTCGTAGACCCGCGTCGTCCCCGTGGCGGGGTCAAAGACCATGGGATAGCCGCCCAGATAATCCTCGCGCCGTTCGCCTTCTTTGGGATAGCCCTGCTTCGTGCCGAAGTAAATTTTGCCGCTGCGTCCCACATTGTTTCGGGTGTGGATTTTGGCTTGCGCCGCGAAGCCGCTGGCGGTCGTGCCAATCTCCTGGTGCGCGTCGACCACCACCTTCATCGCTTCGGTCTGCGGGTCGAAATCGACAAGGTACGCGTTGTGGCCATACTTCGCCGTGCCAACATACAGGTGACCGTTGTGACCTTCGACGATGGAGAAATAGCCGCTCTGTTCGCTGGTGGTTTCTTCCGGCACAAGGTAGGCCTTGGACCACAGCCAATGGCGCGTAATCCAACTCTCTTCAGCGGCGAGCGGCGTGAAGCTGGTAGCCACACTGGCGATGAGCCAACCGGCCAGGCAAAGTTGACGTTTCCAATTCATGGTGGACTCGTGGGGATCCATGGTGATGATCATCGCCTTTCGTTCAGCGAGAGTCGGGTACGAGCGTGACTCTCGCGGTGCAAGAGTTGGCGCGAAACTCCCGCGCGGCCCTAACGCAGAATTAAAACGTCGGCCACGTCGAGATCAAAGGTGTAGACACGTTCGTCGTCGGTTTGAGTAACCTCCACCGTGCGACCACTGGCGAGCGATACATTGGACGTCGGTGTGGCGATCGAAATCGTTACCTGGAATCCGTCGATCGACTTCCCTGTCCAATTGACCAGCGGCACCACGACTCCGTGGGCCGATTCGATAACGGTCGATTCGACCAGCGGGGCGCTGCAAACGACCGGCTTGGCCACACCGGATGCAGCCGCCGCGATCAGTTCGGCCGCGTGAGAATTGAATTCGGTGGGAAGAAAGTGAATCATCGCATCGTCGGTGGCGCCGCGATCCACAGGGCGTTTGGGCACGGCCGGATGGTAATAGCCGAGTCCCGGCAGAAATCCGCAGTAGATCGCCTTGCCGCGACCGGACTGGCGGTAAGCAACCGCTGGCGAGCCATCCGAAAACGTGTACTGCACTTCGGCCCCGCGGGCCTGAAAGCGACTCCGTGCCCCGACGACGGGGATCGCCCGCGCCGGATCGCCACCCATTCTCGCTTGGTCGAATACCTCGGCGAACGGTAAATCCTGCTTGGTAAAGACGACGCGCGAAGCGGCCGGTTCGTCCATGGCCTGTGGATCAACACCCAACACCTTGCGGAGCGTCTGGTTCGGCCGGTTCAATTCATCCCACATCCCCGCACCGGCTGTGGCGAAAAGCGTGCCTCCCGCTTCCACCCAGGCGGCAATCTTCGCCGAGGCTGCCGCACTGACATGGGCGTCCGTCAGGTATAGCGTCCGATATCGATCCAGGGTGCCGTCCAATGCGTCCTGCTGGACAACCACATCCAAGGGAATCTGTTGGTGGCGGATCGCGGCGTACAACGTCCGTTTAGCTGGCGCGAAAGAATCGTGACTGTCGCCCCAGATATCCCCGGTTTCGCTGAACCAGAGCGCCGCCTCGCCGTTACGGACCTGACCGTCCTGAATGATATCTTCGAACAGGCCCAATTCGCGAAAACTCCCCAGCACCATCTTGTACATCTCCGGATCGTCGACATGGTTCTCCGTGTAGGCGACGTGCACAGGACGAAATTCGAACAGATCGATAATCTTCATGCCATGCCCTAAGGCCCCAAAGAACAACCGCCGCCATTGGCTGGGCGTGTTGTTCGGCATGTGCGGCATCACGTAGTAGATGATCTTCCGCTGCGGGTGATGGCGGTTGGCGGCGCGAAAGAGGTCCAGGTTGATATTGTTCAATTGTGGCGTCGCGACCGGCACTTGCCAGATGTAATCTTCACTCCACGGCAACGTCATTCCACTCTCGCGAAAGACCGAAACCCACTTGAACACTTCGCCCAGAAACATGTGCTCCTGGGGGTAGTGGGGAGAGAAATTCGCACCGATCCCGGCGTTGGGCAGATGACTGCGTAGAATGTCCGTCCGCTGCTTGATCTGAGCAATCCCAAAGTGATACTGGTAGCGCTTGGACCAGTAGTAAACTCCCGGCTGGGTCGCTTTGATCTTCGGGTCGATATTAAAGGTCACCTGGTTCCAATCGGTGCCAGCGCCGGGATCAACGTCCGTTGGTTTCATGCCGCGCGACTGGAGCCACGTCCGCAAGGCGTCATGGGCGGCAGCGCCACGGGGCGACGGCAAGGCGATCTCGTCACCCAGGCTGACCACGGCAATATTCTCGGCGTTGGCGCCCAACTGCTGGCAGTACTCGGCCAGCTTGGGTGTGGCAACGCTGCGAACGTCGACATATCCGCGTCCGCCGGTCGCGTCGGCGGAGGTGTCGGCCAGGGCGAACTTGGCCTTGAATTGCCGGACGGCGGCGGCATGTTTGCCTTCATCAAGGGGCGTAAACGTTGAAGCATAGATCGTCGTCCGCTGCGGCGTGCGGCCGTGGGACGCGGGGTCTTCGACGTCAAGATAATCAAGCAGATCGTAGAGCACCTGGTCTTGGCGACGGAGCCGACGTGCATACCGCGTGTCGCCGTCAGCGGCCAGGTTAAGATTACCGCTGCCTGAGAATGTGCCGAGCGTTTCGATCTGGCCGGCAGCGTTGCGGAGCCCAAATTCGGCGTCATAGCTGCCGTTACCGGTCCAGAACCATTGGCCGTCCGAAAGGGTATCCATCGTGCCACCGACCTCAACCCAGTCGCTCGTCATTCCCGCCGGCACCTTGATCGACGGCGTCTTCCAGTTGCGGAGATGAACCCAGTAGGGCGAATGTTGCTGCCAGTTGCCACCGCCGGTCGCTGGCTTCCCCTGAAACGTCAACGGCTGATCGCCGCGATTGGTGACGCGGACGTAGACATCGCCCGATTGTGTGAGCATGCCGTCCAGGGGCAGGTAGTTTTCCTTTTCAATCCGCATCTGAACCTGTTCCACGTCGGTCGTCAACATCACCAGATCGATGTTTCGCCGCGCCGCAGGTTCAGGCTGCGCATCGACGATCAAGCGGACGTGCGCGCGGCCGGGCTGCAGACTCGCGAAGGCGTCATGCCCTTCCCAGACGATGTTCTCGACCGCCCCCCAACTCCAGCCAACTTCCTTTTTCAGCTTTTGTCGAAAGGCCCAGATCTTGAGTTGATCGCGCCCGCCGTAAGGTCGGTCCAACACGATCTTGCCCGCCTGCTCAACTTGCACGCGAAACTGCGTTTCAAACCGAAAGGCGGCTTCGTAGCGGACGAGCACCAGGTAACGTCCGGCTGCTTTGATATCGACGTCCAGCGTCGCGATCGATCGCTCACACTGCCGCGGAGCGCCCAGGAATGCTTGACGACTGAGAAACGAATTGGCGAACGTGGCCGCATAGTAATTTTCGCCGTACCGCTGAGCTCGCCAGCCTGTCGCGGGCGCCTGCGGTACCGCAGGCGGCGGTGAGACTTGAAACTCTTCGGCTTCACAAACGTAAAGTCCATCAGGTTGCTGCGAAACGGCGGCTCGCTCGCGACCCAATTTCTGTGCGGCACCGGGCGTGTCGACATCGGCGGCGAAGCCATACGCGACGGCCAGCAGCCACGTCGAAGAGACCACGGCCGTCAGCATCCTGACCGAAAAAACCTTCATCGAAATGCTCCCAGGGGTACGCGCTAACCGAACGAATGATTCTCGCAAATGACTTTGCATCGAACGGCGTCGATGTATAATCTAGCGGCGCGGCAGGTCGTTCGCCACAACCGCGAACGCGAAACGGTCTCGAAGCATCTCGATGTCGATCAACCGTTTTCGGTCCCCTGCGATGGAAGACCCCCATGTTCGCGGAACCACGTGGGGCTATCCAACGAGGCAGGGGTGGTGAGCCATGGACATGGTGAAGAAGGTTAAAATCGTCGGCGCCGATTGGTCTGCGAACGACGCGAGTTGGCATCGATATCATCAATACAAATTGCGAGAGGGAATTGGATGAGTGACGTTGTAAATGTAGCGATGGTTGGACTGGGGTTTGGCGCCGAGTTCATTCCCATTTATCAAAGCCATCCCAACGCTGCTGTCACAGCGATTTGCCGGCGCAACGAAGCGGAATTGAACAAAGTCGGCGATGCGCTCGGTATCGCGAAGCGCTACACCAACTACGACGACGTCCTGGCGGATCCCGACATCGACTTCGTTCACATTAACAGTCCCATTCCCGATCATGCCTGGATGTCGCTGAAAGCGCTGGATGCGGGAAAGCATGTGATGTGCACCGTGCCGATGGCGACCACGATCGACGAGTGTCGTCAGATTGTCGAGAAGGTTCGCGAGACCGGCCTGAAGTACATGATGGCGGAGACGGTGGTTTACAGTCGCGAATATCTGTTCATCAAGGAGATGTACGAAAAAGGAGAACTCGGCAAAGTGCAGTACATGCAGGCGTCGCATCCACAAGACATGGATGGATGGCCTGATTATTGGGAACGCATGATCCCGATGCACTATGCCACGCACGTTGTCAGCCCGGTGCTGGGCCTGGTCGACGGGCGGGCGGAACAGGTTTCCTGTTATGGTTCGGGCACGGTACGCGACGACATTGCCAAAAAGTCCGGCAACAAGTTTGCCGTCGAGTCCTGCCAAATCAAGATTGCGAACAGCGACGTGGCGGCGCACATCTGGCGATTCCTCTACGACACGGCCCGGCAGTATCGTGAGAGCTTTGACGTTTACGGCACCAAGAAGAGCTTCGAATGGACGCTCACCGAAGGCCAGCCACACGTCTTACACACCGCGAAGCGGCCCGAACCGGAAATTGCGCAACCGGTCGAAGTGCCCGACTACGCGCATCTGTTGCCCGCACCCATTCAGAAATTCACGCAGACCATCGAAGACGCGGACCATCTTTCCTTTGTCCAAGGTGGAGGGCATGGTGGCTCCCATCCCCACCTGGTTCACGAATTTGTCAGCGCGCTGCTGGAAGACCGCCAACCGCGCCCGGATGCCGTGACCAGCGCCAATTGGACGTGCGTCGGCATCTGCGCGCATGAATCGGCGCTCAAGGGTGGCGCGATCGTCAAGCTACCCGAATTCACGCTGGAATAGGCTCAATAATAAACCGACATGATCGCGTGGGCGACGCCCAGTATGAGCAGCGAAAGCGACAGGGGAATGTGCACGAACAGCCACAGGTGCAGCCAATGATGAAGTCGCGCCTGCTTGGCCAATGCGCGACGTTCGTCGCACATGGCCGCCAGTTGCCTGAGGACGCCGCGGTCGTCCGCGGCAATGCTTTGTCGAGCTTGCGAGAAAATCGATTCGGCGCGTGACGGATTAACCAGGGGAGAGTCGAGCGTCGAATCGAACGCCAGGTAGGGACGCACGACGTCGACGTAAAAGGCCCGCAAGCTTTCCAGTTCACTGAGCTTGGCGGCCGCCCCGGAATCCGCGCCGTCGGCCAGGGCGCCATCCTGGTCAGGGGGAAACAGCGTTCCGCAGGCGGCCGCGACACGCTCGTCGGCGGTCGCGCGAAGCACCGTGCACACATGCGGGATCTGTTCGAACATCGCCTCGCGGGATGCTGTTTCCTTGATATGTCGAGGAAGATATTGCTGAAATGCAACCCCTACGAGGCCGCTCAGAATCACCACGGCGAACACGCCCAGCAGCAGTTGTTCCAGTAATCCGCCCCAGCGAAAGCCGGCGTGAAAGAGAATCATCGGAACGCTTAACAGGCCAAGCCAAAGATGCGCCTTGAGCCAAAAGCGGGCTGTCCCGATCCTCCACCGGGGCACCTTCTTGCGACCCGCCAGCAAGCCGGCAAAGATCATCAAGGCCGAACCGATCACGCCGAACAGCATCCCTTGCCAACTGCCACCTTGGGGCCCATGGGGCGCGGTGTTGGCATAGGCAACGTATAGCGTCGTCGCAAGCGCCGTTGCACACACAGTCAACAGCATCCAAACACGGTGGCTCTTGTCGATTAGCAATCGTTGTCTCGCTTTAGTCCTTGTCGAACGTCAGGAACGTTCGGGCGCACCGTGTTGATGGTGACCGAAGGTGGTCAGTTGAATCGCTCGCTAATCTACTCGTAAAGTCGTACGAACTCAAACGGACAACACCACCGGCCCGTAATCGAAGAAACCGTGACTGCCGGCGGCACGAACTGCCCAATCCCATTTCTCCGTCAATTCCTTCGAATAAAGCGCGCTGAGATCGCGTTTTCTGGCAGCGCGGACTTGCCTAAGCCGGGTAACATGCGCGACGATCGGGTATGATGGGGTGACCCAACATTCGCTGTTCGCAGCGTACGCATGGTACTTTTTGCGGGCCTGTTGCAGACGCGCTTGCCGCCGGCTTCGGCTCGCAGATAGCACGTGTCGCCTCAGCATAATACCGCTCCAGACCCAGATCTGTGAACGGCTGCACCCGACGCTTCCAACATCGGCAAGCCAGATGGACAATGATTCGCAATCCACCGAACAGCTGATCGCGCGGGCGCGTGCTGGTGACGCAAAGGCGTTGGCCGAGTTGCGAAAACGACTGGAGCCGAACCTTTGGCGGGCCAGCGAGGCGGGTCCCCAGGCCGGGTCGGCACTTCACGACGCGCTCGACAAGACCTGGTGTCGGCTGGCGGAATTCCCAGGTTCGAATGCCCCTGAATTAACGGCGTGGCTGCGGGCGGCGGTCTTGCCTCTGCTGCAACAGGAGTCAGCCGCGCCACAGGGCAGTCTGGACACGATCGCACCCGCACCGTCGCACGACCAGGTGACGCTCGGCGGCGCATCCAGCTCTGACACAGTGCCACCCAAACCGAAAACGTCAGACGCAGCCAACGCAACCGCGGCGACGTCCGAGTCGACTCAGAACGCCGAACTCCCCTCCTCGGCCCCGGATCCGTCGGCGGTCACCACGAACGACCGAGCTCAAGGAACGGTGGTCAGCCGGCCTAAGGCGTCGGACACCGCCACGCATGGGGCGGCCACGAGCGATTCGAACAAGGGCGCTCCGCCGGCCACCGACGCAGGAAACGTCTCCGACAACGCGCCCGCTTCGAGCAAATCCGAGGCGCCCGAAGTGGATCCCCTCGCCACGATCATCCCGACCGGCGACGCAACGGTCGCGGAGGATCCGTTGGCGACGTTTGTGGATCCGGGCGGTGCCGGGGCGCCTGCAAGATCGACAGGCCAACCGACCGCCAAAACGTTTGGCGACTACGAGATTCTGGAGACCATTGCCAAGGGCGGGATGGGGGTCGTCTACAAGGCCCGCCACCGCAAGTTGAACCGTGTCGTCGCGCTGAAGATGATTCTTGCCGGCGAATCCGCCCACCCGGACGATATCGAGAGATTTTACGTCGAAGCCAAAGCGGCGGCACAACTCGACCATAAGAACATCGTGGGCATCCACGAGCTTGGCGAAGTTGCCGGCCAGCACTACATCTCGATGCAGTTCGTCGAAGGCCAGAGCCTCGCCGACCTGGTCCGCGAATATCCCTTGGATCCCCGCGTGGCCTCCAAGTACATGGCGGCCATCTCTGAGGCAATGCAGTACGCACACGGCCACGGCATCCTGCACCGCGACTTGAAACCGGGCAACATTCTGGTCGATCGCGACAACCTGCCCCTGATCACCGATTTCGGGCTCGCCAAACTGAATCCGAATACGGCTTCTGGCGACGAACAGGCACGGGCCAACCAGTCGACGATGACGATCGCCGGCCAGCCGATGGGAACGCCTAGTTTCATGCCGCCGGAACAAGCTCGCGGCAGCACGGATCAAATTTCAGAATTGAGCGATGTCTATTCACTGGGTGCGACGCTCTACCACCTGCTCACGGGAAAACCTCCCTTCGCCGCGGTGGATGTCTTCAAGACCATGGAGCAGGTGCTCAAGGTCGAACCCATCTCGCCGCGTGTGCTCAACGCCAGCGTGCCCAAGGACCTGGAGACCATCTGCCTGAAGTGTTTGCAGAAGTCTCCCGAGCGGCGTTATGGCTCCGCGCAAGATCTTGCCGACGAATTGCGACGTTATCTGGCAGGCGAACCAATTCATGCCCGCCCGGTTGGCCTCATCGAACGTTCGATCCGCTGGTGCCGGCGCAATCCCTGGCCTACGACCGCGATCTGCGCGTCGCTGATCGGCCTGATCGTGGCCACATCGCTGTGGCGTATGGCGGTCAGCGCGCGCAATGATGCGGACGCGGCAAACGCAACTGCCCAAGCAGAACGAACCGAAGCGGTGCTCGCTCGGGACCTGGCCAAGGCCAGTCGCAACCAGTTATTCGAGGCCATCAATGAGTTGTTCAATACCTGGGGCAGCGTCAAGCTGTTGAATGAACCAGCCTTGATTGACGTTCGCAAAGAGTTGCTGACCGCGGCGACCAAGTTGTACACGGACATCGGCAAGAACCTCGGTGATGATCCCGAATTGCGACAGGAATTGGGAGGATCATACTATCGACTGGCCCTGATGATGTTCCATATGGAGGGATATCGCGAAGCTGGTGCCGCAGTCGCCTCGGCACGTGATAACCAGGACATCGATCAACTGGAATTGGTGACCGACATCGCGCGCCTGCGGGACTGGGGCGAAACGTTGACGCTCAGTGGTAACATCAAGGTCAAGCTCAGCCAGCCGACCAGCAATCCCGACTTGGATCCGAACGGGCGTTTGAAGTTGCTGCGAGAAGCTGAGGCGTTTTATCACGAAGCGGTGGCGGTGCGACAACGCCTGTGCGAACTTGTTCCCGACGAAATCGAATACAAGCGGCAAATCGAAAGCGTCAAGATGAATCTTGGCACGGTCCTGCGTTGGAAAGGTGATGCGTACTACCAACGCAACGTCTTGCTGGGAGACGATCCCGCCGGCCCCGATTTCAAAATGATGGAAGAGCACTTCCAAGAGGCCAAGGTCATTTTCGAGGAAGTGGATCGGGAGCGCCGGCGACTGCTCGAATCCGCACCGGAAGCGGTGAGCATCCAGCATGACCTGGCGAAGGGCGGTTACAACCTCGCAAACATTTCACGCTTGCTCGCCCAATACCCGGCTGCGGAAAAGGACGCCGAAAGAACCATCCGAGAGTTCATCGGGTTGCTTGAAGACAAGCCGGAAGATCTTCAAAATCGCTTCGAATTGGCCCGCGCCGAACAACAGGCGGGTGAAATCGCCGCCGAGTGGCTTTATCTGGCCGATTCTGACGAGCAGCGACAGGCCCTCTATCGCAAGGCCTTGGAGCACTACAACAATGCACAAGGGATCTACTACGCGTTGGATCTTGATAGCACTTCGATTGTGACGCGATACAAAGTTGCACTGGGCAACCTTCATACAAGTATTGGCTGGCTCCATATCGATGTGTCAGACTTTAAAGCCGCCAGGCATTCCTACGAGACGGCGATCTCGATTCTCAAGCCGTTGGGGGAAGCCCACCCCGCATCCAGTCAAATTGCGAACGCACTCGCGGAGGCCGAGCAAAGTTTGGCCGGACTGCCGCCGCCGGAGGCACCGTCTTCGGAACCTCCGACGCCTTCACCCGACGCGCCCCCGTAATTGGCGGCCGCTCATCTGCCGATCTCCCAGCACCGGCATCCGCTCGTACGATGTGCGACGCCCCGTTTACGCGAGGATCGCTCGGACAACTTCGCCCGCCACGTCCGTGAGCCGGTGGTCGCGGCCTTCATGGCGATACGTCAATTGTGTGTGGTCGATGCCCAGGCAATGCAGGATCGTCGCTTGCAGGTCGTGCACGTGGGTGGCACCCATCGTGACATTGTAGGAGAAGTCGTCGGTTTGCCCGTACGTCATGCCGGGACGGACGCCGCCACCGGCCAGCCAGATGCTGAAACAGCGCGGATGGTGGTCGCGGCCCCAATTCTCGCCAGCCAACTGACCTTGGCAAAACACGGTCCGGCCAAACTCGCCAGCCCAGACAACCAGGGTGTCCTTGAGCAGGTCACGCTGTTTCAGATCACGTACCAAGGCCGCGGACGCCTGGTCGGTTTCCAAGCATTTGGCGCGCAGCCGTTGGTTGATGCGAGTGTGGTGGTCCCAGCCACGATGAAACACCTGCACAAAGCGAACTCCTCGTTCGACGAGACGTCGAGCTTGCAAGCAGTTCGCGGCGTAGCTGCCCGGTCGCCGCGCGTCTCCACCGTACAGGTCAAAGATGTGTTCCGGTTCTTTGGACAGATCGACGAGTTCGGGGACCGACGCCTGCATCCGATACGCCAGTTCGAATTGCGCAATGCGCGTCTTGATTTCGGGATCGCCCGCAACCTCGTATTGCAGCCGATTCATCGCGGCCAGCCCATCCAACATTGCGCGCCGGGCAGGCTGACCGACCCCAGCCGGATTCGATAAGTACAGCACCGGATCGCGCCCGCTGCGCAGGCGAACGCCTTGATGGCGCGTTGGTAGAAACCCGGCACTCCAGAGGCGATCAAAGAGCGGCTGGTCGCCGGCGGCGCCACCCGAAACCGAGACGACGTAGGTCGGAAGGTTCTCGTTGGCGCTTCCCAAGCCGTAGCTGGTCCACGATCCCATACTGGGTCGGCCCGGCAGCTGGAAGCCCGTTTGAAAAAGGGTCATCGCAGGGTCATGGTTGATCGCTTCGGTGGTCATCGAACGAACAACACACAATTCATCGGCCACGCCAGCGGTGTACGGCAATAGCTCGCTCACTTCGATTCCCGCCGCGCCGTGCCGTGAAAACTCGAACGGCGAGGCGGTCAGCGGCTTGCTGGCCTGATCCGAGGTCATTGTGGTCAGTCTCTGGTCGCCGCGGACCGATGCCGGCATCTCTTCGCCGTGGCGTTGCGCGACCACCGGCTTCGGGTCGAACAGGTCGATCTGTGACGGAGCCCCCGATTGGTGCAGGAAGATCACATGCTTGGCGGTCGGCGCGAAGTGCGGCAGTCCCGGCAAGCCGGGTTGGCCAGAGCCGGTCGGAGGTGGGTTGGCCGCCGCGAGGCCCGCTGGGTTCAGCAATGTGGCCAGCGCCGCCGTTCCCAAGCCAAGGCTTGCTCGGCCCAGAAACTGGCGGCGAGCAAGTCGCTGTAAATCAGGCAACAAATACGGTTTCGGTGGCATGATCTTCGATCGGCAATCCAGGCCGCAGCGCGAAGCTGCGGGCCCCAGGCTTAATGTCACGGTAAGTTTATGTCACGGCAAGTGGCGTTCTCAGTGCGTGGTAATCGTCTCGTCCAGGCAAAACAGCAGGTTCGCGACCATCGTCCAAGCGGCCAGTTCGCTGGGTGTCTCTGCAGACCGCGCCGGCGATTCGCCGATGGACAGCAATTGCAATGAACTCTCCGGGGAAGCCCGGAAGATCGCGCGCTGCCGGTCCAACGTCTGCTGCAGGACGACCCGTTCGTCTGGTGTCGGCGTTCGCCCCGCCGTGGTGCGAAAGGCCCAATCCAGACGCCGTTCATCCGTCTTGCCGCCAGTTTCGAGAATACGCTCTGCCAGTTTTCGCGCGGCTTCGAAAAAGGCCGTTTCGTTCATCAGGACGAGTGCTTCCAGCGGCGTGTTGGTCGGCGAACGACGGACGACGCAGGTTTCTCGATTGGGTGCTCCCAGTGTGGCAAGTGCCGGCGACGGGACGCTCCGCTTCCAAAACGTGTACAGGCTTCGACGATACAACTTTGAGCCGTGGTCGGGCTGGTAGACCTGCGCCGTGAATTCATTGGCGTCGTAGGAGAGTTCTTTCCAGAGACCGGCAGGCTGATAGGGAAAGACACTGGGGCCACCCAACTGCTCGACCAGCAGACCGCTCGCCGCCAACGCCTGGTCACGAATCACTTCGGCCGCCAGCCGCCCTCGCGGACCGCGAGCCAACCACCGATTGTTCGGGTCGCGTGCCCCTTCCGCTGCCGTTGGCCGGCTCGCTTGCCGATACGTGGCCGAAGTTACGATCAGGCGATGGATCTGCTTGGTATCCCAACCCGTCCGAATCAACTCGGTTGCCAGCCAGTCCAGCAGCTGCGGGTGCGTCGGGGGCGCGCCACGTGTTCCGAAATCTTCAGGGGTGCTCACCAGCCCGGTGCCGAAATGCAGCTGCCAGATTCGATTGACCGCGACGCGGGCCGTCAGAGGGTGGCGAGGATCAACCAGCCAACGGGCCAGGCCGAGGCGGTTCCGCGGGACATCCGTTGCCAACGGCGGGAGCACTGCCGGCGCGGCCGGCGCAACCAACTCGGCCGGCGAATCGTATTGACCATTCGACAAGATGAACGTGGGGCGCGTTGAGTCGGTCTCACGCATCACCATCGACGTGGGAATTGCGGCCTCCAGGGCCATCAGGGCTCGCGCGGCTGCGTCGCGTTTTCTGCCGAGCGCCTGAAATCGCGCGTCGTGGTGCTGCAGGAAGTACGTGCGCAACGCCAGGTGTTGCCGTTGCGAGCGTTGAGACCGTTTGATGGCCACGATGTCGCTGACCGGATCACCACCGGCCAACAGGCCGACTTCGGTTGCGGTCAACACGCGCGAATAGATTCGTACTTCGTCGATGCCGCCGCGAAACGGCGCATCCGACATGCCGCCTCCGATGCGCAGCGGCTGGGTTGTCGTGATCGAACCTTGCAAGTCGTCGTCAAGCGTGGCAAGTTCCTGACGCTCGCCATTCAAGTAGATCCGCACGCCGCTGGCACGACTCGAACCGTCATAGGTAACGGTCACATGGTGCCACTGGTACTTTGCCACGGTGCCGTTGGTGCGAACCTGTATTCGGCTTTTCGTTTGATCATTCGTTACGCCGAAATGGACTTGACCCTCATGCAACTCCACGCAGTAACCTCGCAGCATGGGCGCGGCGCTCTGTTTGGCCAGCACCGTCATGCGATCGTTGGTCGTGGGGTAGACCCAGGCGGCCGCTGAAAACGGCTGAGCGACCTTGAAGCTCAGCGATTGAGCAACCGACGCGTCGCGTTCGCTATCCGCAGCGGACTCGACGATCGTCTCACCGCCAAATAGCAGACCGCGCCCGAATTTCGTTTTGGCGAGGTAGGTGGGTCCACTTACTACCAGTCGATCACCACTGACCTGATCCACCGTTGTGCCATCAACCACTTCGTCCAGCGGCAGATGCAGCAGCATGTCCGCCGGAGGTTGAATTGCGGCTCGCTGCCTGGCGAGCGTCTGTTCCCATGCCGCGAGATCCGCGTCACAGTCGGTCGCTCGTTGCGCGAGTAGCTCGTCGCACCTGGCGAGTTGTTGGACGAGTTCTTCGCGCCGCTGTCGCTGTTGCAATGAAGGTGCCGGCACGAAGGGCGAGGCGTTGCCCTGATCACCATCAATTCCCTTTTCGGGAACCTGATTGAAGAACGCCAATAGTTGATAAAAATCACGTTGCGTGAACGGGTCATGCTTATGATCATGGCAGCGTGCGCACTGCATTGTCTGCCCCATCCAGACGGTCGAGGTCGTCACCGTGCGATCGACGGCATACTCAACCAGGTACTCCTCGGCGAGGGCTCCGTTTTCAAAATTGACCATATTGTTTCGATTGAACCCGCTGGCGATTACCTGGGCAGGCGTCGCGTTGGGGAGCAGGTCGCCGGCGAGTTGGTCGACGGTGAACTGGTCGAAAGGCAGATTGTCATTCAGCGCGTCAATCACCCAGTCTCGCCAAGCCGACATTTCGCGGTGGGCATCCATATGATAACCGTGGGAATCGGCGTAGCGAGCTAAGTCCAGCCACGGTGTTGCCATCCGTTCACCAAAACGGGGCGAGGCCAACAGGCGTTCGACGAGCCGTTCTGAGGCGGCGGGGTCCGGGTCCGCCAAGTACGCGTCAATCTCCGCAAGAGTCGGTGGGAGCCCCGTCAAGCCGAGCGTCACGCGACGAATAAAGGTCGTCCTGTCGGCTGCTGGATTGGGAGTCAGGCTGTGGTGCCGCATCCGTGCATAGCAGAACGCATCGACCGAATTTCGTTCCCAGTCGAGATCCCGAAGTTCTGGCAGGCCAGGCCGCAGGGGCACTTGATAAGCCCAGTGCTCCGGTCGTTGCGACTCCGCCTGCGCCGACGCTAACAAGAACAGCCCTGGGAACAGAGCAACCGCGACGCGGGCCACCGCCGACGAAAGCGACCAAGCCAACGTCGGGCAGCGGGCGACACTTGCGATAGCACGCACCATAGGAGACTCGAAGAAGAGGGCATTGACGATAGGGGAACGACCACGCGAGTTCCGCTCTGCATCCACGGTCCCAGCATTTCCTACCTTCAATTACAGCACCCGGTTAGGGATCTGTCTAGGAACGATCAAACCCTCGCAATCACGAGAATCGACGTAAGCGGTCTGAGGTAGCCCAAGCTGCCGGTGATTTTGCGAACAATCGGCCCAGCGCGAACAACTTCGCGCCGCGAATGGGCAGTTTTTTCTCGCGCCGCCTGCCCCTCTCTCAAGTGAATATGGGCCGGCGCGCGATGCGAGGCGCAATTCGACCGCCGCGCGGAAATGGTATCTAGTGAAAATTCCTCGACCACGACCGTCGGAACCGCAGGGCGTTCGTGTTCTGCAAACTGAGTGGCTGGTAACCCGCCGCGCGAGTTTTTGAAGTTGCGCCAATTAGCCGCGCAGCGAGTCTTGGTTCGTGCTGAATGCCCAAATTTGAGAAACCAAAAGACCCCGGTCTCAATCGAAAGTGACTTGCGAATCCCGCGTGCAGCCTGAATACTGGAGCCTGCAAGGTGAATTTGCACTTCGCGGCTCGCAAGTTTCATCGTTCCGCCCCGTGGCAGGAATGTGAATTACGGGGACGATCATGATTACGCGCATCAGCCTGCGACTTGCCACCCGGCTGGCGACGCCCCTTGGCCTCAGCGTGGTCCTGTTCCTGCCATCCTGCTCGTGGCGAAGCAGCGCCGGCCCTCCGTCGATTCACGAATATGCGGAAGTCGATTACACCACCGGCGAGGAGTGGTTTGAACACAAGCTCGCGCATGATCGGCAGGATACCGGCTGGGTTCTTCTTCCCCGGCCAACGCCCAGCGAGCATTACGATTCGGGCATCGATCCGCACGCGCGCGGCTTCGTCAGGCCGGAAGTTTGCGCCGAATGCCACCAGGAGATTTACGACACCTTCGCGAAGACGGCGCATGCCATCACGGCCGAGGAAGCCCGCCCCGACAATGTGCTGGGCAGTTTTGCCGAAGGGAAGAACAAACTCACGACGCGTGATCCCAACCTGTCGTTTCAGATGGTCAGCGATGCCGATGGACTGCGGCAGTGTTTGACCGTTCGCAGCGGCGAGAAGGAGTACACCCACGAGGTGCCGATCGATATTCTGACCGGTTCGGGGAACCACGGTCAGACCTACCTGTACTGGCAAGGGGACGCGTTGTTCGAGCTTCCCGTCAGCTACTTCTCCGAACTGGATCGGTGGGTCAACAGCCCCGGACTCTACTCGGACGGCACGGCCGATTTCGCCCGCGGTATCGGCGACCGTTGTCTCGACTGTCACGCCACCTATTTCGCTCTCGCACCTGGCAGCTTCAATCGTTACGACCGCCAGAATTATATTCTGGGGGTGACGTGTGTCCGCTGCCATGGTCCCGGCTGGGCACATGTGCAATATCATCAAAACCATCGTGATGAACTCGAAGCGAAGTATATCGTCAATCCGGCCGCGTTATCGAGCGAACGCGCCAACGAGGTCTGTGCCCAATGTCATTCCGGCGCCGGGCAATTGCATCAGCCGGCATTTACCTACCGCCCCGGCGAACCACTCGCGGAGTATCTCACCCTGGACTTTAGCGGCGAGAGTCCTCAGAACGATGACCCGCACGCCGCCAACCAACTGGCACGCTTGATGAAGAGCCGCTGTTTCACTGAGAGCCCGGCGCTGACCTGCTACACCTGCCACGATCCACATCAATTAGAACGAGGCAACCTCGCGTTGATCGCAGAGCGATGTGGCACCTGCCACGCGGATGATGACTGCGGCCTTTCGAACGAACTGGGGACGCGCCTCAAGGATCGGTGTATCCCCTGCCATATGGCATCGCGGCGCGACACGTTTGGCGTGATCGAGACTCCCGACGGCGATTTTCGACCGCTGCTCCGTGACCACTTCATCCAGGCACGCCCCACGGCGACGCAGCAGATCGTCGAAGAGCTGAAAGCTACGTTGTTGCGTGACGACGCAGACGCCGGCGCGGATTGACGCGGGCATCGTTGACGAGGTCGATTTCCGAACGCCGCGGGCGTGAGTGGCACCAATTCGAGAGCGCACCGTTGTTCCGCAATCCGGCGTATCTCAAGGGTTTGGATCCGTGTCGCCGTCTTCGGTGGCGCTGGCAGTCGAATCACCCGCGCCGGCGTCCCCTTCACCGGCAGGATCTTCACCCGGCCGACCGACCTCGCCGCGGTCTTCCTCGCCGCGGTCTTCCTCGGTTCCGCCAGCATCTTTGTCACCGTCTCCTTGGCCGGTCGCCCTCTGGCGATTCCCGTACGCCCTTGCGCGCGGTTCGGCAGGAGCCGGTTGATCCACCTCACCTTCCAACTCGAGCACAATCTCCGTCTGTCCTTCGGCCACGGTAATTCGCAATGGCGAGGTCGCAAACGATGCATACTTGCCGGGGGTCAGCAACGGCGGAGGGCCAAGTGACATGCCGGCGTGCATGTCATAGCCCTTGACCGTCACCTGGTGCTCGCCGACATAGGCCCCGTCCAGGAAGTCCCCCCGCAATTGTGTCAGCAATTTGAATTTCCCGTCGTGGTCGCCAGTGCCAATCGCCCCGCGAAGGTTGCCCGTGACGGGACGGGTTTCAATGGCGGCATCCGGGACGGGCTTGCCGTTGAAGACCACGCGCCCGTCGACTTTGACCAGGGCCGGCTTGGCGGCATCGGAAAGCCATTGCGCGCCGTCGTAGACTCCGAAGAACACCAACCCGGCCCCCATCAGCAAGGCGATTGGAACGACAATCTTCAAGATCGCATTGATACGAAAGGCGGCTTGCTGCTTCGCAGGCTCGGAGTCTGCAACAGGGGATGCCTGGCTGTCTTGGTCGCTCATCGTGAACCGCCTTGAGAAAAAACTCTGGGTGTCATATCCGAAGAACTCGGCTGAACAACAGTATAGAAACCACCTCGCGAAACGCTATCCAATTCCGTAACGAGGCCGTCAGGCCAGCGGATCGTGAGGCTGGCTTCCGTCGCTTGCGGCGCGAAGGCGAAGACGATCCTCGCATCATGCGCGGACAAATAACTTCCCCCGCCGTTCGCCTGCAGCACCTGCCGGTGGTCGTCAACCTGCAATGTGAGGACGCTACCTATTCCGTCACGATTGGAGCGGGTGCCGACGAGCCGCACCGACACGGAATTGCTTTCCTGCCCACCCATCGCGTGCCGTTCGTTTCGCAACAGGCTCGGTGGACCATCCTGATGCCCAATCACAAGATCCTGGTCACCATCATTGTCCAGGTCGACGAGACTCAAGGCGCGTCCGACGTGCGGTTGAGTAAAATACTGGCCGCCTTGGCGACCTAATAATGAAAACTGGCCGTGGCCCGTGTTTTGCCATAGCAGGGCTGGATGCGCATGATCCACATCGGGACGATTATCGTCGACATGCCCGTTGGTGACGACCAGATCGAGTTGGCCGTCGAGGTTGAAGTCGGCCAGGGCCGTTCCCCAACCGACCCAGGGCAGGCCTCCTGCATAGAGGCCCCGTTGTTGGCTGACTTCTTGAAACAGGCCGTTGCCCAGGTTCTCGTAATACGCGTTATGTTCCCCTTCGAAGTTGGTCACGAACAGCTCGGGTCGTCCATCCCCGTTGACGTCGGCCGCGTCAACCCCCATGCCGGCCTGCATCCCACCGAGGTAGTCGTACGCGACACCCGACAGTTCGGACGCATCACTGAACGCGCCGTCACCCTGATTCAGAAACATCGAGTTGGCATTGAGGTCGTTCCCGATGTAGAGATCGATCGTCCCATTATCGTCGAAGTCGGCAGCCACGACTCCCTGCGATCGGCCCAGGCGCTTCGCCAGACCGACGGTCGCCGCCACGTCTTCGAAGGTACCGTCGCCCCGATTGCGCAACAGGACATCCGCGACCGGCTTGATCGTCCGGGGGCTACAGTAAAAGCGAAGGTCGCGTCCCCGATCGCCACACCAGCGGTTTTCCGCCCAACTCCACTGCCCATAATTACAGACGTAGATATCGAGCAGTCCATCGTTGTCATAGTCGAGCATCGCGGCGCTGGTGGCCCATCCCTGATCCGCCGCCCCGGCAGTCGCTGGCAGCGGCTCGAACGTGCCGTCCCCCAGATTATGGTACAGCGTATTCGTTCCGTAGCAGGCCACGTAGACGTCGGGGAAGCCGTCGCAATCAATGTCCCCATAGGTCAGTCCGGCGCCATAGCCGTTGTCGCCCAATCCAGATTGAATGGTCACATCGGCAAACTCCCACCAACCGACGTTGCGGTAGAACCGGTTGATGGGTGAGTTCCGCGAAGGGTCAAGCGGAAACGGCGTTCCATTGGCAAAGTAAAGATCGTAGCGGCCGTCCAAGTCGTAATCGAGGGCCGCCACACCACTGCCATTGGCCGCGGGGAACGGCTTTTCCGCCGATGTCCCAGATTCATGACGAAAGTCGATGCCCGCGTCCGCCATGGTATGGAACCAGGGATCAGCACCCGCGGTCGGGCTCGCATTCGCAGTCGAATCGGTGGCCGACGACTTCAGCAAGGCATCCGGGACATTCGGCAAACGCGGGTCGCCGTGCGCCGCCTTCGCCGGCAGATCGGGAGGCGAATTGCCCGCCACGTCGGCTGGAACTTCGCCAACGTCGGGCCGTTCGTGGCAACCCGTTAGGCAACCGGCCGCGAGGAAAAGCAGCAAAATGAAGCGGCAACGTTGCATCGAGACGCCGTCCGGGCAAATTGACAGTTAGAAATTGGTGACCGGAATCCGCGTCAAAGACGGCAACTTGCTGCTCCTGCGACGGATTCCGTCGGTCAGCTCGATGACAAATGGATCGCCGGGCGCTTCCTTGACAAGTGCGTCGACGAGCATATCCGCTTGCCCCCAGTTGCCTTCGGACGCAAAGCGGTGTGCACGAATGGCACGCGACCAAAAGGATTGTGGTTGGCTGAGCAGGGCCTCTTCCAACATGGCCAGGTGCTGCTCCTCACGACGCAACGCGGTTGTCTTTTCTTGCCACTTGGTGGCCGCCTCTTCTTCGCCCAGCAACGTGTAGGCACGTTGCAGCAGATAGGTCGTGCGGGATGGAAGGTTCTCACTTTCCGCAATCGGTTCGAGCCACTCGATTGCGAGCTTGGCGTCGCTGGCCAACATGGCCAAGTTCGCCAGCGACGTGCGGGCCGAAAAATTAACCGGTTCGAATTTGACAGCCTCTTGCCAGGCCCGCTCCGCATTCTTGGTCTGTCCCAACTGTGACGCGGCATCGCCGAGCAGGGTAAACGCTTCGCTAGTAGGCTGGTCCGCGACGCTCTGTTTCAGCGGATCGAGGGCCTCCTGAGGCTTTCCCAAACGCAGAAGAACACGGCCATATCTCAGGTAAAACTCGCCGGGCGCAATCTGCAGATTCTGTGCGTCCGGCTCTTCCTGCATGACTTGGGCAAACGCCGCGGCGGCTTCACGGTGGCTTCGCATGTCGCCATAAATGGAGCCGATCATCACGTGACCGCGGGCTGCTTGCCCTGGCATCGCCGCAAACTTCTGAGCGTTCTCCAAGGCTTCTTTCAACATCCCCAATCGGATTTGGCAAGACGCAAGTTCATACAGCGCATGGGGATCGTCGGGCGTAAGCTGCAAGACCCGCGGCAGCAGTCGCTGGGCGGAACTCCATTCGCCGCGCAACATGTAGGCGCGGGCCAACGCGTGCATGTCATCGGCACTGGCGGCGCCGATTTCATCGAAGATCTGAATCGTCTCGTCTGGATAACCGAGGGCAACCAGTCCGCGTGCCTGCAGGGCCAAGGCACGCGAGTTGGTGGGATCACGTTCCAGGAACTTTCCCACCAGGTACATGGCGTACTTGGTGTCCCCCTGTTCCAAGGCTTGCGACGCCTCGCTCAGCGCTCGCTCTTGCCACCACAACGCACCTGCCAACAAGGCCACGGCCACCAAACCGAAGACCACCGTTCGTTTCAGCCACCGGCGGCCTGTCCGCGTGGGACCGGGACCGACTGCCGGATCGTCGTCGCCGCCGGCGGACGGTGCACCGTCGCCGTCGGATGGCAGGCTGGTCTTGTCAGCCTGCTTCTGCTCGGAGCGTTTTCGCTTGGAACGCTTTGATTTCGCCATGGATCAGACTGAATGATGGAAATGGGTAACACCGCGTACAATAAGGTAGCAACGGCGGAGGGTCTATAATCCTCTGCCATTATCGTCCGTTGGATTGGGAATTGTCCAGGTGCGGCGTTGCCGCGTCGAGGCGGCCTGCCGTGGCTCAAACGCACACCTTGGCAGTTAACAGGGGGTACTTTCCGGCCCCTGGGCTGGATCAACTTGGCTCGAATTGCCATGCCAACGCAAGGTCGTGCGCGGCAGGATTGTCGGCTAGTCGGCTTTCGCTCCCCCGCAAGATGCGCTACGTTTTCTCCTAGAGCAGCGTGTTGCTCGTGCCGTCAAGATGATCATCACTCGCAACTTTATCACCAGCCATGCCACGCCTGATTTGCCACGGTTTATTGCTCGCAGCTCTCGCTTTGGCAGGCTGTCGCCCGGGGCCTGATGCGGCCGTGCCACCCCAGACGATGGCCCCGGAAGCCAAGGAAACGGTCGTGGACGTCGCGGCGCTGCGACCGCGTGTCGACGCCTTTTGTGGAAATTGCCACGACCCGCCGCCGGCCGAGTCCTTTCCCAAAGACGCCTGGCGATTCGAGGTCGAACGCGGGTTTGATTTCTACACCGAGTCCTTTCGTGACGACTTGGATCCACCCCCTTTGGAAGACGTTGTCGCCTACTATGAATCACTGGCCCCTGATGACCTGCACGTCGTTCCTCCTGCGGCACAAACGACCATCAGCAATCCGCTGAAATTTCACCGCTTGTCGTCCGGAATTCCGGGACTCGAGGCGCCCGCCGTTTCGTTTATCAAGTCGATCCAGCTCTCGCCGGAATCGGATCCCCAATTGCTATTTTGTGACATGCGCTCCGGCGAAGTCCGCACATTGTCGCCGGTCGGTGTCGCTGCCCAACGCGGTCCAGATTTCCAGTCCGGGACCGACACCACCAGCACGCTGCTCGCCACCTGTGCCTTCCCAGCCCATCTTGCCCCGTGTGACTTGGACGGGGACGGACACCAGGAGTTGGTGGTTGCCGAGTTGGGTTCCACCAACTCGGGCGATCATACCCGCGGCGCGGTCATCTGGTTGCGTCCCGTGACAATGGGGTGGCAACCGCGCCTGCTCGCCAGTGGATTAGGGCGCGTGGCGGATGTGAGACCAGCCGACTTTGACGGCGACGGAGACACCGATCTGCTCGTTGCCGAGTTCGGTCATTTTCGCACGGGCCGGATCTTGCTGCTGGAGAACACGGGCCTTGTCGATGGTGTTCCCGACTTTCGCCTCCGCGTGATCGACGAGCGGCACGGCACCATTCACGTTCCGGTCGCGGATCTCAACGGTGATGGCCACTTGGATTTCGTCGCGCTGATCAGTCAAGAACATGAGGTTGTCGAAGCCTTCATCAATGACGGGCACGCCGATTTTCATCGCAAGACAATTTTTCGCGGCGGAGATCCAGCGTATGGCTCGAGCGGAATTCAGTTGGTCGATGTGGATTCTGACGGCGACCTGGATGTGCTTTACAGCAACGGCGACACCTTTGGCAGCCAATACCTGAAGGCCTATCACGGCATTCATTGGTTGGAAAATCGAGGACAATATCCGTTCGAGGACCGCCTGCTGACGAACATGGTGGGTGTCCAAAAAGCCTTGGCGGGGGACCTGGACGGGGACGGAGACCACGACATTGTGGCAGTCGCCTTGCTGCCCAGAAATCTCCTGATTAGCCCGGAACTCCAGCAACATGATTCTGTGATTGTGCTGGAACAGACGACGCCCGGCGAATTTCATCGTCAGACCATCGAGCGAGGAAATTTCTATCATGCGGGACTTGAGCTTGCCGATCTGGATCGTGACGGCGACCTCGACATCGTGATCGGCAACATGCACCCGGCCAGCGAGCCGATTCAGCCGTGGCTGACCATCTTGTCGAATGGGCCGGCGGAGGCGCAGCCATGAAAAAACGGCGCTGGCTCCCACGGATCGGCGTGGCGGCAATCTTCACCATCGGAATTGTTGCGGCGATTGTCTGGTGGCAGGAACGGGGTCTGGACGACGTCGCGCAGCGACTGGCCAGCGGCGACTCGGCAGGTGCACTCGTCGCGGTGAGCGATTATCTGCAACAGTATCCCACCGACGAGCGCGCCATCGCCCTGCGCGCGCGGGCCTTGGTCCTGGAGGGATTTCCGGCGGAGGCGGTCGTCCTGTTCCAACAAGTCGGTGCGGCGGAAATCGACGATCTACGGGCATGGTCGACGGCTTTGATGGCGCTAGGACAGTGGGAACAGGCCCTCCCGGTCCTCAGACGGCTGATCGAGCTTGATCCTCGGGATGGCGAAACGCTCGAAAGGATGACGATCTGCGAATTTGAATCGGGGCACCGTCAAATGGCCTTGGATTCCGGCCGGCGGCTATCGGCGTTACCGGGTTACGAAGCCGTGGGGCAGTTGCAGTTGGCTTCCATGTACACCGCCTGGGGATCGTCATTGGAAGCGGTGCGCTATTACAAGAATGTGCTCCAGCATCGACCGACGGCAGCCGGCCTGTCGATCCCCCCCAGTGATTTTTTCGTTGCCTATGCGGACGCGCTGTTATCAGCCGGAAACGCCCGGCAGGCCGCCGAGTTGCTCGAACAGACCAACCAATTGCCAAGCAGTCTGGACATCACCTTGCGGAAGGGCCTCGCCAGGCAGGCCTGCGGCGACTCGGCACGCGCACGAGAATATTACGAGGCGGTCCTCCGGCAACAAGCGGACCATCGCGAAGCCCGCCTGCGACTCGCCGAGCTTGCGCTGCAGAAAGACGATGCCGCGAGTGCCGTCGCGTTACTTGAGAAGTTAGTCGAGTTGAATCGGTTGAATGCGAACGGTGCCTACCTGCTCTTGCGCGCCCACACGACCTTGGGAAATGAAACGCAGATCGAAACCTGGCAGGCGAAGACGACAGAGCTGCGTTTCCAGGAACGCCAATTGCGTGCACTGCAAGCCGAAGCCGCGGACCATCCCGCAACACCACGCGCCGTGACGATTTCCGCTTACGTGGCGGCCGCCAACCAGGACTGGAAGACCGCCAGCCAGCTACTCGGTTCATTGCTTCGCGGGATGCCCGAAGCATATGAAGTTCCCTTTGTGCAGGAACTTGTCGATGCCGTCAGAACGCAGGGCACACTCCCCTCGCTCGACTCGCTTCCCAAGCGTCCTGCAAAATAGTTGGCCTGCGTCTGGATCATCGCGCCACTCGGCGATTCACAATGGTGTGAGTGGTTTCAACGTAGACGGCTTGCGCGCCTGGGAATTTCGACGTTGCTTGATGCCGAAGGTATGCCAGACAAACGCCGGGCGTGCTAACCCCGGTAAATTCGAACCCGGTTGCTGGGCACGTCGAGCATTC
>JAUIHJ010000712.1 GCA_030432015.1 bacterium | reverse complement strand
TGCCCTCTTCTTTGGCGAAGTGCTTGATCTCGTCGCGGTCGCGCGTAATCAAGGTGCGGGGACGGACCTCTTCGGGAAAGAGCTGAAAGTACATTTTGCTCGACGCTTTGGCCAGGCCGCTGGGGTCACTCAAGACAATCACGCCGTGTCGCATGGCCACGCGTGCGAATTCGAACGCGGCCGTTGTGGCCCAGGGGCGCTTCAAATAATCATCCGACGGTACGTTGCGGAGCATCAGCACATCGAGTTCATCAATGGTGATCCGCTGCTTGACCGCATTCTTGCCTTTGAGGTCGGCGGTGTAACTATCCGAACTGCCATACTTCGGCTTGGGCACGGAAGTCGCACGGACTCGAACCATATCGTCGGGATCATACGCCAGATCGCCGACACCCATCACCCACACTTCGTGACCACGGTTGACGGCTGCTTGGCCCAGCCTGCTGGTCGTGAATTTGCCCTCCTCCGTCTTCACATCGTTGACGACGAATCCAATCCTCATCTAGCTCTCCTCAGGTGCTCGGGGCATCCAACAAATTCAGGACCGTCGCGTGGGGGGCGAGTCTTGCCAGTCGCCCGACGCAACTGGCATCTTCCAAATAGCGAGGCCGCAGGGCCGGTCTTCGCAGGACCCCACGGAGCAGCAGTTCACGAATGACCGGGATATGATCGCCTGCCACTTTACCAACGAGCAGGAGGGATAGGTCGCCGCCCTTGCTGATGTAATCCAGGATTTCCACCAAGCCGCGAAGGTACGCAACGTCCTTCGTCAGCCCGCCACCGCGGTAAACTCGCAGCACCAGAGTATACGCGGCGCGTCGTTCAAAGCCATACTGATTGACCAGTTCGTGGAATGTGCTGGCAAAAGGTTCGCGGCGGATCATCAAGTCGGTTGCGACCACACGCCCCGCCAAGGTCCGCATCCTGGTACTGGTGAGGCCGCCAACGAGGTATTCCGAGAGGACCGCCAAACCTTCCTGGAAGCCGTCGTAGCCGGCGAGACCAACACGCAACAGACGCAGCGGCTGTGCGGCGCCGCTGTAATGCGTCACGAGGTGAGTACCGATTTCGTGGTGCAAAAGTGCTTCGGCACGCCGTGCCGGGATGCTTGTTCCCCGTCCAATCAAGAGGTTTCCGCCCGTCGTCAGCAGCCCTGAATAGATGTCGTCACGGACAATCGCCGTGGCCGTGAACGTCGCCGCTTGGCGGCGATAGTGGTCGATTTCGCGTTTCGCGAGCCGCGCGAAAGCCCGGGCATCCAACGGTGATTCCACCATCTCGTCTTTCTGAATCGGGCACCGGCTGAGAATCTCGTGGGCCAAGGTCAACAAGCCCGGTTCCACTTCCCCGAAGACCTGCATGCTACCCGGCAGGAATCGGCGCGTGCCGATGTCCCCAAGCATCATGATCTGCCGATCCAACTCGTCCTGGGTCTGGCGAAACACGTGGGCGAGCGTTGGGTCATCAACGCGTTCGGTCGCGATTCGCATCAGGCGTCGCTTTAAGAGCATGGGGTCTGCATCGAGCGGGCGATATTGAAAGCTCGGCGGTTTGGCGTATCCGCTGGCCTCGAACTCGCGCCACGACCGCTCGGCGTTGACCGGCGTTACCAGCAGCAGGAATTTGAATTGACCGCTGATCTCTGCCAATTGCCGGTCGACGGTAAGCACCTGTTGCGAAAGCGAATTACCTCCCAGCGAAAAATAATGTTGCGGACGGACCGACGTGCGGTTGAGCGCGAACGTAAAGAACGCCTTCTTGAGCGACCGGGCCAGGCCGCGCCGCAGCGACCGAAAAACGCGGTCGTACAGTTCGCCGGTTTCGGGGTCACGGTAAATGGGCCGAACTTCCAAGCCCAGGACATGGCAGCCGATCCGTGACGCTTCGGACTCGGACACCAGCGCGCCCATGCCCGGCGGGTGATTTCGGGCGTGCAGGTTGATCTCGACCTCAGCGGCCTGCCCGTGCAGTCGGATCCGCTGCAAGGCGAATTCAAGCGTCGCCACGGTGCTTTCTGGGCGATGTGGCCGGCGCGTGAGAATCCGAAAACCGGGACCAGGCAACAGCAGTTCACCGGTCACACCGTCCACCTCGCGGGGGACGTTGCCGGCATCTCCCGCCCAGATTTCCAGGATCAGGAACGAGCCAAGTCGATCCGTGGCGGTCGCCGCAATCCGCTTGACGAGTTTCTTCAGTCCGCTCCGGACTGGTGCGTCACCCGGGGCGAGCAGGTACGACGCCTCGCCCGTGACCAACGTGCCGGTTCCGGCATCGCGCCGTGACGGATTTCGGCGATAGACGCAGAGGAACGGCAGCAGCCGTTCGATGTGCAGCGAGCCGCCCCCAGGCAACGGTTGCCGGACGCGCCGGTTCTCTGCGAGTCGCGCGCAGATGTCGTCGATCACTGACGGCGAGATCGGTTCATGAGAGGAGGTGGTCACTACAGGGTTGCCAACTCCACGTTGCTGAAGCTACGGCGGTAGAAACTCATGTATTGGACCTTCCGCTCCAGAGCTTCCAGCACAGCACGCGAAAAATTGACTTTCTCGAACTTTTGGGCGCTGCCAAGGCCACCGGGACTGAAGACGTTGATTTCCATCAGCTTGTCACCGACGATATCCAGACCGACCAGGAACATCCCGTCTTCCACCAAGCGAGGGCGAACCATCTCTGCGAGCTCGAACATGGTGTCATTGAGTTCGGCGCGGCGCAGTCGCCCGCCGGCGTGGATGTTGCTGCGGATGTCGTCGCCGGTGCGGATACGGCGAAACGCCGCGTATTTTCCCTTGTATCGCAGCGGCATGCCGTTCATCAAGAATAGCCTGGTATCGCCGGCGGCGGCGGCCGGCAGATACTCCTGGGCCATCACGTAGCCATCGCGACTCACCGAAGCGAAGATCTCTTCCAAGTTGTGCTCTTCGGCGTTGCGGACAATGAAGACGCCCGTTCCGCCCGATCCCTGTAGCGGCTTGATAATGATTGTGCCTTCGTCGTCGAGAAATTGCTCGACGCGTTCCAGGCTGCGCGTGACCATCGTCCGTGGTCGAACCATTTCCGGAAATGTCTGCAGGTACAGTTTGTTCATGGCTTTGGAAAGGCCGTTGGGGTCGTTCACGACAATGACCCCGTGACGCATCGCCAGCCGGCCGAAATGAATGCCGGCCGATTGGGCCCAACCCTTCTGCGACGACGGATTATTGCGGAGCAGGACGACATCGAGTTCGTCGAGCTTGATCCACTGATTAATTGCCTTGTCGCTCTTCATGGCGTCGAGCAACTTGGCCGATGTGTAGCTCCCCTGCGGCACCGTGCGGGCGAAACCACCGATCGTGTCGTCTGGGTCATAGGACAGGTTCCCAGTACTCACGATCCAGACTTCATGACCCCGGTTGATCGCTTCGGCGGCAAAGCGGTAGGTCGTGGCGCCCGCTTCGTTGCTATCCATAACGTTGACAACAATTCCAAGTTTCATCGTGCGACTCCGTTGCTCGACGAGCGGCAGTTGTGGGGAATGGTTGCCGCGGATGATCAGCCGGTTCGTTGAATTGGCAGTCCCCATGTCGGGTGGTCGAGCGACCGGTCGCCGCACGTTGGTTCTACCTGCTGACCTTATCGCAGATTAGCTCACCAGTTCCAATACCGTACTGGTGGTGCCACGTAGCCGTTCGAGCCGTTCGATGGCCGTCGCGTCCTGCAGATAACGCGGGATCATCGGAATCGGCTTGAGCACATTGCGGTATTGAAGTTCCTTAATAATCGGAATGTGCTCGACCGCCATCTTGCCGACCAGGAGCGGCCTCAGGTCGCCCCCTTTTTGCACGTACTGCAGGATGGCCTGGAGGCCGCGCAGATAAACCGCGTCTTTGGTCAGGCCGCCGCCGCGATAAACACGCATGGTGATGTTGTAGGCGGTGCGTTGCGTAAAGCCAAAGTCTTTGTCGAGCGTCCGGAAAGTCTCGACAAACGTCGCGCCGTCAGTAAGCTGCCGTACGGCGACAACGCGGGCCGCCAGCTGTCGCATCCGGCTGCTGCTCAGGCCGTCGACCAGATACTCCGCCAGGACGGCCAGTCCTTCCTGTAACTCCTCATAACCAGCCAGTCCCGAATACAGTTGCTGAAACGGTTGCAGGCGACCGTTGTAGTAGGTCACCAGGTGCGTTCCAACTTCATGTGCCAGGAGCGCCTGGACCCGCGACGGCGGCAGGCTTAGATCGGTGTTGATCAGGAGCCGGCCGCGAGAGACGATCAGGCCATTAACGTCGGCTGCCACCACGGCACGTCCGTTGAATCCAGCGCACGAC
>JAUIHJ010000711.1 GCA_030432015.1 bacterium | reverse complement strand
CTGGCAGCATCGTTGGTTGACGCGGTTCGGCGCCAACGCCGCGGACCCGATCCTGGCCGACAGGCACCTCTTCGTTTCATCCGGATACAACCGCGGCTGTGCCCTATTGGAATTGACGGCAGCAGAGCCTCGTCTTGTCTGGTCACACAAAGAGATGCAGAACCAGTTCAGTTCGTGCGTCTTGATCGACGAGCATCTTTATGGCATCGACGGCGATACCGGGGCGGCACGCGCGCTGAAGTGTCTCGAACTGAAAACGGGCGAGGTGGCATGGTCCGTCGATGGTCTCGGTTCCGGTGCGCTGATTGCGGCTGGCGAGCGACTGATCATCTTGTCTGAGGAAGGCGAGTTGGTGATTGCGGAGGCAAATCCTGCAGCCTATCGAGAATTGGCGCGCAGTAGAGTGCTTGAGGGACGTTGTTGGACGATGCCGGTTCTCGCCAACGGTAGCATCGTTTGTCGCAGCGCTGTCGGCGAAGTCGTTTGCGTTGATGTACGTGAGAAATAGAGCACCGCTTGGATGCGAGGAAACAACACGATGAGCATGAATCGAGACTCGGTCGACAACACGGTCGCACTCGCCGCCAGGCGGCAGGACAACGTTGAAAAACTCCACGCTTCGGTGCGCGACGCGTCGACGACGTCGACTGGCACGGGGCACGTCAACCGGCGCGACTTCGTGAGAGCCGCGACCGCGACGGGCCTGATCCTCAGCGGGGCACCCTACGTCCATGCGACATCGAAGGCCAAAGTTTACCGCACGGCGTTGATTGGATCTGGTTGGTGGGGGATGAATATTCTGCGGGAAGCGTTGGAGGCGGGCAATTGTCTCCCTGTGGCACTGGCCGATGTCGATCAGGACACCTTGGAGATTGCGGCGGAAGAGATCAATGATCTAACCGGAACACTCCCCAAGACCTACCAGGATGTGCGGGAGCTCTTGGCCGAGGAGAAGATCGATATCGCGATCATTGCCACGCCCGACCATTGGCATGCGCTCAATGCAATCGCCGCGGTCGAGGCGGGAGCGCACGTGTTTCTGGAGAAGCCGACCGGGCATACGATTCTTGAAAGTCGCGCGACGGTCAAGGCTGCCCGCGCCGCGGATGCGGTTGTGCAAGTCGGTCTGCATCGGCGGATCGGTCCTCATCATGTTTCCGGGATGAAGTTCCTGAAGGACGGCCACGCGGGCGACATTGGGATGGTGCGCATGTTTGTACTTGGCGGTGGGGGGCGGGAAGCGCCAACTGCCAATAGCGAGCCGCCGGAGGGCCTCGATTGGGACATGTACTGCGGCCCCGCGCCACTCCGCCCGTTCAACAGCAAGATCCATCCCGGTGGCTTCCGGCATTTCTTAGACTTCGCCAACGGCACGCTCGGCGACTGGGGCGTGCATTGGCTCGATCAGATGTTGTGGTGGACCGACGAAAAGTATCCCCGCACCATTTACTCAACCGGCGGTCGGCCAATTGCCGGCGAACCCGTTCTGAATGACCAGGAGCAAACGACCGACGCGCCGGATCATCAAGTCGCCACGTACGCCTTCGAGTCGTTCACCGCCACTTGGGAACATCGCAAGTTCGCCCGCAACAACGCGGAAAAACATTCCATCGGGTGCTACTTCTACGGCACCAAAGGAACATTCCACATGGGCTGGCGCGATGGCTGGACCTTCTATCCAACCGACGCGAGGAAGCCGATCGTCCACCAGGATTCCCAGCTGCAGGAGCCCGATGGTCACAATCTTAAGTTGCTGTGGGCCGATTTCCTGCACAGCATCGAGCACAAAACCAAACCCGTCTGTGACATTGAATCCGGACACCTGTCCACGAATCTCAGCCTGTTAGGGATGCTCTCCTACAAACTCGGACGCAGCATTCAGTGGGATGGGGAACGCGAGCAGATCATCGGCGACGAAGCTGCCAACAAGATGCTCCGTCGTGACTACCGGGGACCATGGGAGTATCCCGTCTGACGCTCGCAACGCGCCACCGAGTTGACGACAGGCGTCGTCGTTTCTTGGGCGCTTTTTGGCCACCGATCGCGAGTGGACCGCTCGACGAACTGTCGGCCAGCAAGAATTTTGCCGCAGGAGCAGGCGTCGTAATGCGGGATCTCTAATCACGTAACTGTTGTGTGCGATGGCGCTTGCGAGGCGCGATCGAACTGGGCCGAGGGGCCGGCCGGGTGCTCGATTCGGGCAAAATTCGGGAATCGGCTCAAGTCTGGCGATGCTGGCAACGGGTTTGCTAATTATTCAGCTCAGATGGCTTGGGGGCCAAGTCAGCCGAGTTTCAATCCAGGGTTGGAGGAATTTCAAAATGTTACGTTCGAGCAGACTGATGGCAATTCCGGTGATCGCAGCGGGTCTGCTATTGGCCGCAAACGCATCGGAAGCGCAAGCGCAGGTTCGCGTTCAGATCGGCGGCTTTGGCATCCGCGGTGGCAGCGTCTATCGCGGCGGTCATCATTTTTCGCCGCGCCACGTCTACGGGCACTCCGTGCATCGACCCAGCTACGGTGTGCGTGTATATGGCCACCATGTCCCCCGCGTTCATGGTTATGGTCACCACGGCTACTACCACGACACCACGCATCTCGACTATCATCCGCCGACGTTTTACCGGCATGGAAATCACTATGACTTCCAGCCCGGCCATTACGACGTGCATCACTCGGGGCACTATCACCATTGAGTGGTGGCGCGGTATTTGGACTTACTTCGAGAGGTCGCCGCGGGCTCGCCTAAGCGTATTTGTCGCGCAGGCGGTGTGCCGCGGCGACTTCGTTCTTAAGCTTGGTGTAGACTTCGTCGATGCTGACGACGGCTCCAGAGCCGGGCGCGAAGCCACACTCGGGATTCAGTGTTATCCGTTCGGGTGCGACAAATTGCAAAGCCTGTTCGACGCGTGTGACAATGGTGTCGACCGAATCGACTTCTCCTGGCAACGTGCTAACGCAGCCCAGGCCGATCTCGATTTGTTCGGGGAGTTCGCGCAGGACGGACATCTCGCCTGAGCCGGGCGACGTGAATTCCATCGTAATATGCCCGACCGCGAGGCGACGGAGTTGGTCCATAATGGGCTCGTAACTACCCTGATGGTTTGCTTCGCCCCGGGCTCTGGCGCCTGCCCTTCGGCAGAGGTGAACGGCCAGCCGCACGTCATCGAAGCCAGCGACGAGCTCGTTGTCCATCTCGACGGCGAAGTCCGCCGCCTGATCTGGATTGGCATATCCTGCGCGGACATCGTCCGCCACAAACAGGCAGAGGTGCGGATCGTCGACTTGGATGATCGCCACGCCTTCATCGCGTAACAGTTCAACTTCGCGACGGAGAATCGGGACACAGTCTTGGATGAATGCCTCGCGGGTTGGGTACGCTTTGGACGACGCGGTGGCATCCCACATTCGCTCGCCTAGCAACGCCGGTGCCGGCAAGGTCGCCTTGATGTCACACGACGTGTGCTGTTTAAGAAAGGCGACTTCCTTCGCAATGAAACCTGGTTGCTTCGGGCTGAGGCGATCGGTGACGATGGTCCAGGGGCGCCCGTCTGCCGGGTTGCGGCTCAGCTCAAAGCCGTGGGCGAGTTCGGCGATGACGCCAATGTATGATTTGCGCCGCCATTCTCCGTCGGAGACGACATCGAGCCCGGCGGCTTCCTGCAGGGCGACGACCGACTGAATGGCCGCACCCATCAGATGTTCGTACTCGTCGGCGGAAAACCTGCCATCGTCCGCGATGAGATCTTTCACGAAATCCGGGCGTGGCATCGAACCGATAATCGAAGCCGGAAAGAGACGTTTGTCCGTCATGTTCAAATTCCTGTGATCAGCGACCGAGATGCCGCGCAACCCAATGTTCTCGCGCATAGTCGAAGTCTTGCTGGGTATCGATTTCAATATAGCCGCCGGGTGTGTCGGCGTGCGCCATGGAGTGGCCGGATTCGATCATGTCTTGCAGCAAGTGGATCAGGTAGGCCTTTTCAAAGACGGCGGCTTCGCGATACGGCTGGCCGGCAAAGGCCGTCCGCCGCTGATGATAGTGTTGACGCAGCGCGGCGGCGCCGGAAGCCGAGAATTTTGCCAGCCCAATGTACTCGCCGTAGGCCTGGTCTTCCGGGATCTCTCGGTGGATACGCGTCACCTGGCCATTTTCGACCGTCACCTTTTCCGCATCATCGGAGGGGTGCTCGGTGCGCTCGGTATAACGGGCCAGCCAGCCTGTGTCGACACCGAGCGCAATATCGGCGTCCAAGGCAAGAACGTCTGCGACGATTTTGGCCGTGAAGAGAATGTCCGAGTAACAGCAGAGGAACGGTTCGTCCATCAAGTCT
>JAUIHJ010000710.1 GCA_030432015.1 bacterium | reverse complement strand
ACCACCGGCGGCGCCGTGCCGTCGATGGCGCACACGGCCGCGACCTCGCCATCAAGAACACTGACGAATCGCTGGCCGTCGTCTGACAACGCCAGGAATTTTCCAGGCAACTCGCGCACCCGAGATACCGATGTGGTGTCCCAGACCGAGGTTCCGCGATCGTCGACGGTGATCAGGCTTCCACCATCGGGGGTAAACGCCAGGCGCGAGACGTACGATCGTTGCGGAAGGGTGCGGGCCACCTGGTGGTGCAGGAGATCAATGAAGTGGATGACGTTGGCCGCGGCCGGCTCGTCGTCGTCGAAGGCCCAAAACGAGGCGACCAACTCCGTGCCGTCAGGCGAGAACGCCACGGCCGGCACGCGACGGGCCGGACCTTTGTATTCGAATTCAAGTTTCAGGCGATCGACGTTCCAAACGCGCACGGTATGCCGCCAATCGCCAACGGCAAACCACTCGCCGTCGGGGCTGACATCCAGGCTCCAGGCCGGCGCCGGAATCTCGAAACTCGCAATCGGATGACCATCGGCGAGATCCCAGATGCGGACCGTTTTGTCCCAACCCGTAGAAATAAGCCACCCGCGATCGCGCAGCACGCAAACTCGTTCGACGTACGACGTGTGACCATCGAGCGTGAGCACGCTGGAGTCCAACTGCCGGTCAAGCTGAAACCACTCCCAGTTCCTTCTGGCCGCCGGAGCGAGGTTGAGACGCAGCCGGGCATCAGCGACATCAAATCGTTGCAGCGCGCCGTCGGCCGCGGCAATGTTGGCAGCATACGCTTGAAATTCGGCCTCGTCGCGTTGCCGATCGGCTTCGCGCCGCTGTGCGACTGCCTGCAGGCGTTGGAGTTCGGCATCGTGTTGCGCCGCCACCGCCTGGCGGCCGGCAACGATGGCCAGATTTCGATCGATGACCGCTCGTCGCCAAAATGTCAGTGAGACGAAGAGCGAGGTGACGACGATCGCAAGAAATGCCAGGGCGATCGCCACGGCCATGCGATACCGGCGTAATGACTTGCGCAGCAGGTACCACACGCTGTCGCGTTTCGCATCGATCGCTTCTCCGGCCAGGTAGTGCCCGACATCACGGGCGAGATGGTCGGCGGACTGGTAGCGCCGGGACGGTTCCTTGGCCAAGGCCATGTACATGATGGTTTCCAATTCGTGGTCGATCCTGGGATCCACCGTGGAAGGGGCCAGCGGATTGGCCTCACGGATATTCTGCAACGTCTGTGTCAGATCACCACGAACATCATACGGCAGTTCTCCCGTGATCAATTCGTATAGCATCACGCCCAGCGAATAGACGTCGCTGCGAATATCGATTTGGCTGGTATCACCCGCGGCCTGCTCCGGTGAAGCGTAGGCGAGTGTACCCAGGAATTCGCCATCCTGAGTATGGAAGCCGCACGGCTCGTTGGTCATGTTGGCCGCCTCGAATTTCGCGAGGCCAAAGTCCAGCACGTGGGGGACGCCATCGCCGTCAATCATGACGTTCCCGGGTTTCAGGTCGCGGTGTATCACCGTTCGGCGATGCGCGTGGCTGACGGCTTCGCAAATTTTGAGAAACATCGTCAGACGTTCGCGGGCCACCGTTTGCCAGGAGTCTCGATTGCCGGCTGCAGCGTGGGGCTGGTCGTGAAGAAACTTGTCGAGCGGCTTGCCGTCGACGTACTCCATGGCGAAGTAGTGCCTCTTTCGGCTGACGCCGCTGTCGAACATGGTCACGATGTTGGGGTGTTTGAGACTGGCAACGACATCGATTTCACGCTCAAACCGCCCACGCTGTTGCTCGGTCGCGAAGGCGCCGCCGAGGACGACTTTGAGGGCGACAACGCGCCTCGTCGCACGCTGGACGGCCTTATAGACGATGCCTTGTCCACCGCGGTGAATCTCGTTCAGGATCCGATAACCAGCGATGGGACCGTCTGCTAACGTAATCTGATCAGCTTCTCCAGGCGACGTTGCGTCGTCGCATATCGGTGCACGATAGAATTGTTGCACGTCCAGGAAAAGCCGTTCCTCCGCAACACGTCTGCGACATTCACCACACCCTTCCAGGTGTGCGTTTGCCGTGAACTGTTCTGCCTCTGGTCCTTGCCCACGGATGAACTGCTCAATCTCGTATTGGGCCAGGCATCGATTCATATTGAAGTGCGCCTTGGGGGACGCCTCGAAACGTCCACGTGCAATGTAGCCTGCGAGCAGTTGCGGCTGTGGCGCCGAATTCGCGGCGAGGTGGTTCGCCACGTGACGCCAGCGTGCACCAACAGATTACTCGATTCGCAAGGCCTTGGCCAAGCGATTGCCACCGGAAAGGAATGCGTGTGGCAGGCTGACACAACCATCCGAAAGGACGACTGTCGAATCGCGCGAGGGCTGTGCGTGGTGTAGGTAGAATGCGGGAATTCTGTTGTGAAGACGAGCGAATCAGTGCACAATACAGGTCGTTCGCCGTCCCGCCCTCGAAACATCAGCCCGCCCCATGGACCTGCCGAAAATCGGGTTTCCCATTTGCCCGAAGTTGACCGGTCGCTCGGTCATCGTTTGGCCCTCGGTCGTCATCGCCGCAATCGCCGTGGCCCCCGTTGTCATGGCGGACGAGGCGGTGGACTATGAACGCGACATTAAACCGGTGCTTGCAGAACGCTGTTATGCGTGTCACGGAGCATTGAAACAGGAGTCCGCGCTGCGGCTGGACACCGTCGCTGCAGTGATGGCCGGGGGTGCGAGCGGTTCGGCTGTCGAACGTGGACGTGCGGACGTGAGTTTGATTGTCGAACGTGTTTCGTCAGGTAACGACGACCGAATGCCGCCAGAGGGCGACCCACTGACGCGTCAGCAACTGAAACTGCTGCGGACCTGGATCAATCAAGGCGCACGCGGGCCGGATACCGAACAGCCCCAAGCGGATCCTCGCCTGCATTGGGCTTTCCAACCTCCCAGGGCGACCCGCTGACGCGTCAGCAACTGAAACTGCTGCGGACCTGGATCAATCAAGGCGCACGCGGGCCGGATACCGAACAGCCCCAAGCGGATCCTCGCCTGCATTGGGCTTTCCAACCTCCCAGGGCGACCCCGCGCGAGCAGCCGATCGATCCTTCGGCAAATCGGCATGTTGATGCGATTGATGCGATTATTGCGCAGGTCCATCGCGAGCAGGGACTGGCGACCGCCCCCGTGGCGCCGCGCCGTGTCCTCCTGCGGCGCGTCTACGTTGATCTGATTGGGTTACCTCCAACCAGACAACAGCTCAACGCGTTTCTCGCGAGCGAAAGGGAGGACGCCTTCGAGCGCGTCGTGGACCAGTTGCTGGCCAGCCCGGCGTATGGCGAGCGATGGGGGCGCCACTGGATGGATGTGTGGCGCTATGCCGATTGGTCAGGCGAAGTCAATAATCAGGTCCGCGGCAGCCCGGAATACATTTGGCGGTGGCGTGACTGGATTATCGAATCGTTGAACCAGGACCTGGGTTACGACCGGATGGTTCGCGATATGCTGGCGGCCGACGAACTGGCGCCGCACGATCAGGATCGGCTGAGGGCCACGGGATTTCTCGCCAGGAACTGGTACAAGTTCAATCGGAATGTCTGGTTAGACGACACGATCGAGCACACCGCGAAGGCATTCTTGGGACTGACCTACAACTGCGCCAAGTGCCATGACCACAAGTACGACCCAATTTCGCAGCGGAACTATTATCAGTTGCGCGCCTTCTTTGAACCCCATGACGTCCGGACCGACCCGCTCCCGGGCCAAGCGGACACAAAGCAGGACGGGCTGGTCCGGGTCTTTGATGCGGCCGCAGACACACCAACGTACCTGTTCCATCGCGGTCAAGAGCACCAGCCTGACAAGACCACGCCCCTCTCGCCGGAATTGCCCCCTGTACTTGGCGGCGAGTTGGACCTTGCGCCCGTCTCGTTCGTGGCCGCCGATCAGCAGGTCGTCATCAGCACTGGACGGCGGAAGGCCCTCGCCCAGTGGCTGACCGATGCGCGAAATCCTCTGGCCGCACGGGTGGCTGTCAATCACATCTGGCTACGACATTTTGGTGCGCCCCTGGTCCCTGGCGTGACGGACTTTGGATTGCGGAGCCCACGACCGCCGTTGGCCGCGGTGCTTGATACGCTGGCGGTTGATTTCATGAATCACGGCTGGAGCATGAAGGCGCTGCATCGCCGGATTGTATTGTCTCGCGCCTATCGGATGCGTTCCGATTTCAACGACGTGAAGAATTCCCAGGTCGAACCCGACAACCATTTTCTGTGGCGGATGAATCAACGACGAATGGAGGGGGAAACGATACGCGACAGTGTATTGCATCTTGCCGATT
>JAUIHJ010000709.1 GCA_030432015.1 bacterium | reverse complement strand
GAACACCCGTGACTTGATCGCCTCGTCGGTCAGCTTTCTCCATCGAGCGGGCACCATGCAGAAAGCGTTCCACACGGAGGAACGCTCGCACGATGCGGGCACTGACATTCGCGATCCTTGTTTCGGCATCGAGCAGATGTCCGTAGGACCGTTCCAGCAGCGACCGCAAGATCACGGCACGTCGAATCACATGTTCCGGGTCCGGCCGATCGGCAGCTCCGGCGGCGGAGGCGTTGACTTGATCAAGAGGCAGGCAGGGATTCGGACCCTTGATATTCACGAACCCTCGCAGCCGGCTGACGAAATCCGGCCCCTTCTTCCCGCCGAAATGTTCTCGCACCTCCGCGTCCCGGTGGTTACTGCGATCAAAATCTTCAAACGTGGACTTGGTCCCTCCCGCGAACACAAAAATGGCCTTGCCGAACGGGTGGCTGCCCGACCCCGCGCGAAACTCGGCGTCTTGCATGGGTGCCAGAAACTGCTTCAACCACTTCAAATTGTCGGTGTCAAACTCGTCCCAGAACACGAGCGGAATCGCCCCCTGGATGCTGGCGTCACGTACCAGATGAAATGCTTCGTGTAGTTGTGCGATCCCATCGTCGGCGAATTGCGAAAGGTTAAACTCCAAAGTCTGCTGGCCGTTGCCGAACATGGCGATGGCGAGTTGCTTGATGGCGAATGACTTTCCGCTTCCTGGCGGACCGAACACCGCGATGGAGAGCGGGCGTTTGTCGTCGGGCGACTTGCGATAGCTCTCGATCAGGCTGCGGAGGGCGTTAATCCTTTCAATCTCCTCCCGGTCGACCGTCATGTAGTTGCCGTAGCGGGCTTTCGGAACCGAACGCAAGAGTCCCGCTGCGGGGCCACGAATCACCACGTCCATCGCCGCGGCCGCATAATATTCGTAGCCTCGCCCGACCGCGTCGCTCAACAGATCGGATTCCGTCGCGGGTTGCCTGCTCCAGTCAGGATCGGTCAGCACTTCATGGGGAAATGCCGTGTAGTAGTCCGCGCAGGGATCGACTTTGGGCCAGGCTGCTTCTTGAGCCGCAACGGCTTCCCATTGGTCGCGCGTCAGGGACGCATCGTCGGGTACCGGCGCAGCCGGCCAATTCAAGCGACAGCCGATGCCTGCCAGATCGATCCCGGGCGGGCTGTGGGAAACGTCCCCCCCGGCGCGTTCGCCGTTGTAGCGGGCGGCGGCCAGGCCCCGCCCCAGCGCGACAAACAGCGGATAGGTCGACGGCTCGACAATGTGGCGAACGATGCTGGCCGTCATAATCGAGGCCATCCCAAAAACTTTTCCGGGATGCTCCGCTGCCCAGACACCCTCGACCTCGTCTGGCAGATAGAGCAGGCGTTCGAACTGCATTGCGTCGTGAACTGGTGCATCGTCATCCGCAAGAGCGGAGTCCTTGGGCACCGGACCGATTTTGAGACGCATGCGAGTAAAACTGGCGGCGCCCGCCCCTCCCTCGAAATGAACAATGACCCGCCGAGCCCGCGCCAAATCGCAGGTCGACAATCCTCGCTCGAACTCCTGAGCGGTCTCTTCGATCGTGCGATCCCACGAGAGGCCTTTGGAAATCGCGGCGCCCCGCGCGCGCAGATCGTTGGCCGAAACGACCAACGTCACGTGGTCCGCGAACTGTTCAAGGAGATAATGAAGCAACCGGTTTTCGCTGGAGATACAATTCGTTTTTAAAACGATGTCGCGAGGGGCGGCCTTGCCCAGGATCGCTTGTGGCCAGAGATTCTTGTGGGTCCGAAATCCCAGGCCGAGGTCGTCGAGCACCACGATGGTCGAGGCAGCCGACCGTCTGGATTCCGGCGCGCCACCCTGCAGTCGCACACTACGCGACGTGGCCAGATCGACAGATGCCCCGCACCCCAGGAAATCGGAAATTCGCCAGACCTGGCGGTTATCATTCTTGGCGCGCGGAAATACACTCCAGACCGAATGCGCATTGCCGACCGGCGCATCGCCTTTCAGTCCGTCTCTCTTCGGTCCCAGCACGGTACATGCGTCTGCCTCCAAGAGATGCTTCAGTGCGAGCTTCACAACATCATGAAGAAACCAGGCCCCACCCGCCTGCTGGTACTGCAGCGTCTTCTCGACCGGTGCACCATATCCCTTGGGCAGGGTCGTGTCCCGCACCAGGTGGTAGTCCGTCAGCAAGTCGCCGGTGACCGTAATCGATACCGCTGCCATTGTGAGTCCTCAGCACAGGAGTGGGTCCGTGGCGTGCATCGATGCCATCGATACGCCCGACCGGAGACGCCAACCATGTCAGTTCGTGCCGGGTGGTCGCCTGCTCGTTCCCGGAATTCAAAATAGTGCCCCGGGGTACCCGTTTAATCTAATTGCACGCCGATGTAGAAGCCAACGCTCGAGCGGCACGGGAATGCAATAACCAGGCTGCCTCCCGTCGCAGGTCGCGATGACGGCCGAGCGTCGCAGGGACCGCCCTTAGTCGATTCTGCGCAGCTCGAAATCAGCTTTGGCCAGGATCGCCGGGAGGCGGCGGACCGCGTTTCGATCATTGTCCTTGACATCCTCCGGCAGCCTCTCGTCCGACCAGGGAATCAAGTAGGGACTGAGTTTGTTGTCGATATCTTTACCCTGATCCGGCGGGGACAACTTCCAACCGGCGGCCAGGCGTTCACTTACAAACCGCGCGTGTTCCATCTCCGCCAGCTGTTCGACCTCAGCTTCCGAAAACGCCAGCACATCAATCCGGCCGGAAGTTTTCCAGACTTTTTCACAGCCGACCGCTTGCAGCTTGGTATCGATGTCCGCGGCCTGGGCACGGTTCGAATGCTGCAGATCGGCGGGTAACTCTCGCCAGGGGCGCAGGGAGGGATTTTGAGCGGCGATCTCGCCGAGCGCCATTTGGTCTTGAATGTAGCCCTGGTGAATTGCTTGGGCCAGAACCTCGGTTGTTCCGCCGAGCACGGCGTCGAGGTTGCAAGCGATATCCAGGAGCCCGACGGCACGCACACCGGAAATGATGCCGCCGCCGCGGGTGGTTTCGAGCAGCGTTGCGATGCCAGCTTCCTGGGACATGCGGACCACAATCGGGACGGCATCGTCCAGCCAGCGCCGCATCGTCAGCGCGGCCAACGCGGCCAGCGAGTCATCGCCCAGACACACATACGCTGCCGCAACGGTCTTCACGTCGGCCTGAGAATCGAGGAACGCGCCCTTGGAAAAAGACGCACTGCGCACGTCGGTTGGAATAAACTCAATGATCGCATCGGAGGCGAACTCGGGGTGACGTAAATGGAACGCTTCCTTTTTCTGACGCGTCGCCAGGTCCACCACGGTGATCCGCAGCTTTACGTCGACATCGGGATGGTCGATCCTCCAGTCGCGGACAAGTCGCGAAACCAGCGATTTGCCCATCCTGCCGAAGCCAACCACGATCACGTGCGTTGATGCTCGATCGGTTGCGAGCGGAGCGGACAACGTCGGCGGCTCACGAAGCATTACACGTGAAGCCGTTTCGAAAACGTTGAAGAAGGCCAGTTCGAACGGATCGTCCTGCTGGGCAAAGATCGCGTGTTGCTTGAGGATCATCTGGAGATCGGGGTCGCTGATATGAATCACGCAGCGCAGGGCACTGCCACCACGGCTACGATTCAGGGCGTGAGCCCGGACCGCGGTTTCGATATTCACCCCGTCATCGCCGGCCACGGAGATCAGCGTCGCAGCGCGCGGCAGCACGGCCTTCCGCAGTGTCCACGAGTCGTCCGCGCGCCCCGCCAGCACGGTGGCGCCGACCCCGCGGCAATGGCTCAGGTCGTGGTTTTGTTCGTCCGGTTCAATCACAACAACGCGTTTCCGATCCTTCCGCAATTGTTCGACCAGGCGGACTCCCTTTTCGCCGAGTCCGCAGACAATCACGTGGCGGCCGAACAATCGCAGCCAGATCCGCTGAACCTGCAGCGAGAAGATGACGACGGCGGCCTGAATGACGGCGTAGGCCGACGCCACCGGCGCAAGAAAACGAGCGACCTGCAACTCGGTGTTGATCGTGCCTTCGACCAGGCCGGACTCGAGGAAGAATAGCTGCAGCGCCAGATAAATGGCATCGCCGGCATCGTGTGGTTGTCCTGAGGCGGCGAAGGCCTTGCGAAAGCCTGTCAGGCCGAGCATGAACGCGATGCCGATCAGCAGGACCACCACACTCCAACGTCGAACTCCGTGGCTCATGGCGTCAACTTCCGCATTACGTCAGCGAGGTGATGGGGACGGTCAGTGCTGGTCTTCCGTCTCTGGGGACGAGGTTATCTAAATGGCCGAGCGTGATTCAGCAGCGCACACCCCGTCAGCGGGACAGGCGCCTTTTTCG
>JAUIHJ010000014.1 GCA_030432015.1 bacterium | reverse complement strand
CAAGTACTCCCACAATGTAATCGCCAGCCGTGAGTGGATTCGTGCGTATCAGCTGATCACGATTGGCCGCAATCAGATCGATGGCGCGCGAAGAGTCGTTGCGTGCAACGACCACCACCTGATGGAAACCGCGCCCCGCCAGCCGGGATGAAATGCCGCTCTCACTTAGCAACCTGCGGGCGGCCTTCAAGTCAAATGCATCGCGTTGAGCTGCGACCGTAATCTCGACGTCAGCCTCTCCACCGCCGGTGCCATGATGGCCAGCGGCCTCCTGGAGGCCCTTTAGTCTGGCTTGAATCTGATCGGAAGAACGGGCTTGTTTCTGATTCACGCCTAAACTCCGCGGGCATAGAGTACTGACCAAGATGGTAGCGCAAGACCAACCTGATAGGTTCGTTCTGAATTTGCGATTTTGATCATGCCGCAGGCATGTCAGGTTGCAACCTGGGGTGCAAGCCCTTGGGAATTGTAGTCTGGCGGCTGAAGAGCCGCGAGCTCTCACGCCTGCGCGAACTAGTAACGCGCGTCATCGAGTCGCGTCAACATGCTGCGGGCAAGATCCAGTTGATCAGCCCTCATGGTGGTGGCATCCCCCGAGTCGCTGAACGCTCGTCGCGCGCCCCCGGTCGGCAGGAATTCGTTCAATAGGATACAACACCATTTGATTTGATAGAACGGAAACAGAATCCGCGTCCGCTGGCGAATCCCCTCCGGCATGAATGATAGCTGGGCCACACCATCGAGAAACGAAGCGAACTCACTGGCCCATGCCGGGACTTGAATTTGACAAAAAAAGTCGCTGACCAACTTGGCCGGATCATCCCAACCTGCGTATTCGAAATCCACAAACCGCAAAGATCCGTCCTCTTGCAGCAGGGTATTGTGAAAACCGAAATCCGACGGCGACAACAGCCGTTCGCTCGGCGAGAGATCCTCCTGCACGTTTAAATTGGCGCGACGGGCGTTTTCCGCCAAAGCCGCACGCTGTTGCTCGAATGCCGTGCGTAGGTCCTGCCGAACGAACTTGACCATCGTGCGGTCAACGTCGTCGACCACGGGTACATTTTCGAGATTCTCCAGGCGGCCATCAATGCGTGCGACGTGCTCGGCCAAGGAGAAACAGGCTTCGGACGCGTTGGCAAGTGCGATCGCGCTGGGCTCCCCGCGGGCGGTATTGAGATCTTGGATAAACGCCAATGCCTCCTGATGGTGTGCCCAGGTGACCTCTTGCGCGGACGGGGGTCGCCCCGGTAGAAACTCGAACAGCCCCAGGCCAATTGAGCGATCAACGCCCAGAGGTTGTGGAATCTGGCGAATTCCGTGCTGCCAGAGGCAGCAGCAAAACGCAAACTCGGCACTCACGCGATCCCGATCGTCTTGCTGATGCGAAAAGTACCACTTCAGCAGGAAGCTGCTGGAGCTGGTGCTGACGCGAAACGTGCGATTGTTGCGACCACCCCGAAGCGGCACCAGCGAGAACGCAGCAGTTACTCCTATCTCCCCGAGCAACTCTGCGACGTGGCGCTCGACGTTTTGGAGTTTGGTCGGTTCCAGGTCGAATTCGCTCATCGGCCGCCCTGCGGGAAGAGTAGATCTGTCACCTCCGGCCAGGAACCAACCCGTTGGAATTCCGTCATCCCGACACGGGTGGCATGCGGGTCGAACAGGAGTCGCGTGACACCGTTGGGAAACGCCGGATCGCCAAGCAGTTCCGGAAGATCGTCAATGAACAGATCACAACCGGTGGCGGCAATACGTCCCAATTTGTCCGCCTTGGTCTCCTCGAAGTAGACACGTTGGGGGTCGAGCCCATGATCATCGCCGGAAAACCAGTGCTGGGAATTCAGCCATTGACGTGCCGCGTCATGCATGTCAATGGCCGGCCCCGCAAAAGGTTGACGCGTGCGATGGCTGATGACGTTCACAACAACTCGTTCGTCGCCGCACCGTTTCAGAAACGCCGCGACGCCACCAAACGGGGAGGCTCGTTGCATCTCGTGACCATAGACCAGGCCCTGGAGTTCCGTCCAGGCAGTTTCGCGACCGGTTGCCCGCAGAACATCTCTGACGGCCTCCTTGGCAGGTGATGTCTCGACAGGAATTAGATCGCGCGACACGGCCGCTTGATGAAACAGCCCGTCATAACAGACGATCGTATTGTCGAAATCAATCCCAACGATCATGCCGTTGTTCCCGGGTTACATTCGCCTAAACATGCTCTGCCTGCATGGCGACCAGCGGCCGTGGGACATGCCCGGCTTCCAAGTCATCGAGTGCATCGTTGATCGTTTCCAACGTGTAGGTCCTGGCCAGTAACGGGCTCAGATTTAACTTGCCGGCCAGTAGCAAGTCGCAATAGCGGGGGAAGTCAACATCCGGTTGGTTATCGCCACCCCAAGTCCCCAGCAAACGTTTGCCCTGATTCAGTTGAGCCGGATCAATCTCCAATCGCTGGCCGTGCCGCGCGTTCCCGATCACGACAACTCGCCCGCCGCGGCTCCGAACGGCGAGCAATGCCTGGCCCATCACTGCAGGGTTGCCACTCGCCTCAATCGCCACATCCAATCCACCGTCCACCAAACTTCGGAGTTGCTCGACCGGATCAGACTGCGACGCGTCGATCACCGCGGTCGCACCCAACTGTCGCGCGATCTCCAGTCGATTGACGTTGATGTCGACGGCGATCAAAGGATCCGCTCCGACGATCGCGGCGGCGGCCACAGCGCACAGTCCAATGCCACCGGTGCCAAACACGGCAACCGACTCACCCGGCTTGACCTCGGCCGTATTCCAGACGGCTCCGATGCCGGTCGGCACCGCGCATCCCAGCAAGGCTGCATCGCGGAACGAGATCTCGGCCGGCAACCGAGTCAGGCGATTTTCACTGACCACACTATGCCGTTGAAATGTCGTTAGCCCGCCGGCATTCACCTTGCCGATTTCCGATTCATACACGGTGCCCGGAACGTCGCCACCTTGACCCTTCATCCACGAGAGAATCACGCGGTCGCCGGGCTTGCACTTCGTCACTCCGGGTCCAACGTCGAGCACCGTGCCGCTCCCCTCATGTCCCAAGCAGTGAGGAAGATAATGGTCCTGTCCGCGATGACCTCGCGCCTCCAGAAGTTGCGTATGGCACACGCCACTATGCGAAACCTCGATCAGCACCTGGCCAGCGCGTAAAGTCGGGATGGAAAGGTCGATCAGTTCGAGCGGGCGAGTGGTTGCCACCAGAATTGCGGCGGTTGTTTTCATCGACAAGTTTGACCGTGGATTGCGAAATGCGAAACAAACGAGGGGAGAGGCACGATGCACACTGCTGATTCTACTCGAATGGCATCCGGTCGACAGGCGTCCCCGCCGCACCGAACGACACCGGTCGGACGCATGACATGACAATCGACATTGGCCGCCACGCGGCGCCGGCGGAGACCTCCGCGCCGCCGGAAATTGCTCTTGACCCGATTCCTACCCGAGTAGTAGAACACTCCTACTCGGTTAGGAGACAGGTTCAATTACGGACGAGAAGGGACTTTCGTGGCAAAGAAATACCAGTTGGCCGAATTGCAATTGGCCATCATGCATGTCCTCTGGGAACGCGGTGAGGCGACCGTATCCGACACGCGCGAGGCACTAAAACCTGGTCGCGCGTTAGCCCACACCACGGTTGGGACGATGCTGGCCAAGATGGAGGAGAAGGGTTACGTCAGGCATCGCACCGATAGCCGGGTTAACGTCTATCGCGCGGCAATCCGTCAGGATCAGGTCAAGAAGTCAATGGTTACTGATCTCGCCGACCGTCTGTTTCAAGGGGATGTGACACAGATGGTCTGCCATCTATTGGACAGCCGCGAGATCACCTCCGAAAACCTGGCCGAGTTGCGGAAGCTGATTCGGCACAAGGAGCAGGAGCTCGATCATGAATGAGTTGACGGGAACATTGCAGATCGTGGTGGCGTTCGCCGCAACGTATCTACTCCATTCGACACTGCTGCTGGTAACGTGCGGTTTGTTTCTTCACTTCTCACGAAACGCCAGCCATTTTCTTGCCGAACGTCTATGGAAGCTGGCCGCAGTGATGGGCTTGTTCACGGCCGTAATCCAGATAACGTGCGGCTCGCACCTGTCGCCGAGTTGGAACTTGACGCAAGTTCACTCGGTCGCTCGCACTTCCGCCGCGGAAACCAGCGAAGTCGCTGAAGACATCGGGGCCTCGCCGTCAGACCAGAATGATCCGTTGCCTAGGCTCGACACCGCACTCGTCGATGCCTCGCGACGGCATACCGCATCACTCCATCCCATCGATGCCGTCGGCATTGCGCCGACGGCACGCAGCGCGACTTCGTCAGGCCCGGGAATCACGCGGAAGATGGATTCGGCGGGCTCGCCCGCGGAGATCACCTGGACTCGATCACCCACGGACGTGGACCGGGCGATCGTTGCTTCCGCTGGCGAATTCGCGGACACGGCACTCCCGGCGCGTGACATTGCAGAGGCAGTCACGTCAGGACCATCGACATTCGAGTCGTCGCGTGTCGCGCCCACCAAGGGGTCCAGGCTCCTGAGTCCATGGTTTGGCTGGCTGTCAGCACTGACGTCAGTCCTGGTCATCGGGTGCGTGATCATCGGCGGGGTCTCGCTGGCGGCGCAATCATGGCGCATGCATGCGCGTTTCGCGACATCGCGGCCGCACGATGAGGGCCCGGCTCGCCAAGCCTTGGATCGGTTTCTCAAACGCCATAAGATCCGGCGGCAGGTGCGGCTGTTGAGTTCGACGACGCAACACGAACCTGTGACGTACGGTCTATTCGTCTGGACCATCGTCTTGCCCATACAGACTGAGGTTCGTTTGGGGAAGGAAGAACTCCAGGCGCTGCTGGCCCACGAAGTCGCCCACCTGGTGCGGGGCGACGTCGGGTGGCTCTGGGTCGGCCAGTTCATCTGCCATTGCCTGGCATTCCAACCGCTCAACTTCCTGGCCCGACGGAAGTGGCAGCAGGCGGCCGAATATCTAAGCGACGATTGGGCTGTCGAACATGGGGTTCGTTCGCTGGCGCTGGCCCGTTGTCTCACACAGATTGCCGAATGGCGATTTGGCCGGCCGGAATCCACAGTGGGTCTCGCTGCCGCCGGCACGAAAGCTACTTTGGTTGAGCGGGTTGAACGATTGGTGAATACGGGCACGCCGCAGGATGCCTGGTCCAAACCACCGCGCCGCCGCGTGCTGGTCATCGGTGCCTGCGTCATGGCAATGACCCTGGTGTGCCTCACCCCGCGCTTGGCAGTTCCATTTGTCTCAGCGGCGCGGACCAATTTGGATGAAGTACCCCGCGTCGCCGGGCGCGGGGAAGACGTTGAACAAATCCAGGCGGAATGGCACCTGCTACGAGAGGAGCTACTCCAGCTCGAGGCGGAATTGGCCGAAGCACGCCGAACGTTCCCCGCGACCTCGGCTGCCCCGGAGGCGGCCCACATCATGGCCGAACTCAACCGTAGGGCCGTTGCCCTGGGTGCGCGTAGAACCAAACTCACATCGTTTTTCGGAAAGGACTCGCGACGATGATCAACATTACCAAACGCTGGCTTACCGCAATCTGCATCGTGACAATTGGATCCATCTCAGTACCATGGGGCGCCTTCGCCGATCCACCGAAACAGGCTGCGGTTCGTGCGACGGAAACACCACGGGCGGCCATCCCCGCCGGAATCGGCAAATCGCAGATCGTACTCCGTTCCACCGTGATGAAGATCGATCGCGATACGATCGACGCGTTAGGACTCGACTTCAAGACCACAAGCGGAGTCGTGCTGGGAGAAAGTGACCACGGCTCGCAACAGGTCGTCATCGCTAATCAGCGTGAAGCGAAGCTGTTTGCCGACGCCCTCAGGGCCAGCGGCGCTGCGAAACGTCTCGCCGAACCAGTCATCATAACGCAAGACGGACGCTTGGCGAATTTCGTCAGCGGCGGCGAGATACCCCTTCCCGCACCAACGGCAACTGGAAAGGTCTCGCATGACCACCAACGCGTCGGCACGTCGATCGACTTTCTTCCCCAGAAACTGCCCAACGGAAAGCTACGCTTGGAAATCCGCGCGGAGCAGACAGAACTCGATCCTTCGAACAATGTTCAGGTGAACGGAACGACGGTCCCCGGGTTCAATTCACAGCGCGTCGATACCGCGGTCGAGCTGCAGTCCGGCCAATGTGTGATGTTACACCACGACCAGCTCTTGGTGATGGTCACGCCCGAGTTCGTCTCGACTCCGTCCGCCATTCGACCTTTGCCCCAGCCTCCCCAGCCGCTTGCAGCCCGCCGCGCCGCGCCACACGGCCCCGCAATCATCACCATGACGGCAATGATCTACGCGTTTGATGCGCAGAAGATGGCCGATTCCGATTTGAACCTTCAGCAGACACTTACGGGGCCTGCCTCGCTGGCCAAGACGTTTGTGGCGGCGACGGAAGGAACGTCGGCCAGGGCGATCGTGTCGGTCGTCAGTCCACGCACCGTGGCTGATCTGACCCGACAGTTGAAGGAGACACAGGGAGTGCGACTGCTGTCGCGTCCGCAAGTGCGTACCGCCAACGGACAATCTGCCCGAGTCCAAGTTGGGCGCCGCGTTCCATTGAAGGCCACTGCCGACGTCGAGCAGGCGTCGGGCGAATTCCAGGAAATCGGAGTAACGCTTGATATCGTCCCCATCATCCAGGGTGACTTACTTCATCTGGAGGCGCGGGCCGAACACGCCACGCTCCAGAACACGTCGGCCGCACCAGGCGGCGAGTCGCCGGTCGAATCGGTCAGCCTCGCGGGAACAGCGGACCTCTATCCCGGCGAATCGCTCGTCGTCTGCCAGCATGACAACCATGGGCAACAACTTCTAGCCTTCATTACGCCGGCAGGTCTTCTCTCGGGGCCGAGCCTTCCGTCGCCGGCGCCGGTCGATTCCGCGAGCGTTCAGCAAACGCAACGGAAATACCACGCGGCCATCCAAACGCTCGATAAACTACGTGCCACATACGGTGCCCAACACCCGCAACTCCTGCAGCAACAGCGACAGGTCGAGGCACTCAGCCGACAAGCGGCGGACGAAGCGGCGCGCGTCGAACACACGCTCGAGGACGAGAAAGCCAGAGCACGCTCGATTCATGAGTTTCATGCCACCGTCGACGACTTGTTTCCCGAGGCGAAGGTCCAACTGCGCGCTTTGCCAAACGGGGTCTTGTTGCGGGGTACTGTTTCGCGCACGCAGGATGCGAACGTCCTGCTGAGAGTTGCCGAGAATTTCTTTCCGGACGTCGTTAGCGACCTCGACGTGCGATCGTCTTACGAAGAAGAAATGGCGGCGGGCGAGTCTGACCTGCAGCCGTTGCGTGCAGCGCTCGACGAGCTATTTCCGACCGTCGATGTCACGATTTATCCCCTTCGGAACAGCATCGTGCTGAAGGGAAATGCTGACCCGGCCATCGTTCCGCGAATTATTCGTGTCGCCGAGGAGTTTTTTCCCGCCGTGATCAATCACTTGTCCGAGCATCGTGCGATGCAGGAAACGAGTCGGACGGCGCCCATTGAGGTAACGGAATCGTCACCACCGAGTCGCCATTCGACCGATCAACTGCGTCGTGAACTGCAGGACCTTCGGGAGGATGTGAGAATGCTGCGGCAAGACGTGGGTAGATTGCTCGACCTGTTACGCGAGTCCGTCCAGGAACAACCGAAGGGCGATGCACCCGATGCGGAAGCACAGTCGGACTTTGGGAACCGTGACGCGCGTGCCATGATGTGGGACCTAATTGGCATTCGCGCCGAATCGACAACGATCGAAGAGGGTCGGTTTCGCCGCGGCCTGAGAATTTCCGAAGTGCGAACGAACAGTCCTGCGGCCGACGTGAAGCTGCGTCAGGGCGACATCCTGATTGGCCTTAACAATTGGGAGACGACTGCGGTGGCCAACGTCAAGTTTGCCCTCGATCACGCCGAAGCAACGAAGTCGGAGAAAATGAAATTCTATCTGCTGCGTGGCGGTCGATCGCTCTTCGGATCCCTGACTTTCCGTACATGGTCACAGGAACCGGCTGACTTGTCGCAGGGCGACGTTGATGCACCGGCGACTCCGAATCCGACGACCGACCTGAAACCGGGTGATCGACTCCAATTGGAATCTCGGACCGACCATGAGCTCAACCGAACCCTCACCGTGTTGGCGGATGGGACGGTTACCATGCCCTTGCTGGGGCAAATCCCGGCAGCGGACCGTACGCTCAGGGAATTCAAACACGAGCTGACCGACCGCCTCGCGAAATTCTACAAGAACCCGGCCATCACCGTCAGTTACTGGGGAACATCATCTCCCACGCAATAGTGCGGCGCGGGTTGCTGGAGGGTTTGGCATTGGCGTGTGGCCGTGATGGGTCGCATGTGAGAGAGAGCGTCGTGGTGCAAGATAATGACGGCCCGACATTCGTTCGCACCGTCGTTCGCCAAGCCCCGCACCGCGAAAAAAAGTCTTGATTTTCTCCAGCAGACTCGTTGTTGCGACCTACAGTTGAGAACAACCCTGCGCCGATGCAGCCGCGCCGTGTATGAAGCTGCGGGCCTACCCCGGTGCGACCCCTCCCCCTAAACTCACTCCCAGGAGAAGTAACATGACCGCGATCATTCTGTTGATGCTATTGTCGGAAAACTCGAACGGTGAACTGTTTGATGGTGGATTTCGGGTCGGCCAAAACCGCCCCGCCGTCGTTCGCCAAGCCGATCGACCGTTCCTTAATCGTCTGTCCCGGCCATTCCGGCGAGGTCGCTAGGCTTGACCCGCTACCGATTCGCGTCCTTTTGGAAGATGATCCTTCAGGACGCTGAATCGCCAGACTTGCGTGCCCGAACGGCGACGCGGATATGATCCGCGTCGCCGTTTCGCGCGAGATAGGCGTTCATCTCAGCCAGCTCAATTTCGGTGCCGACCAGCGATGCGAAGGGAAACTCGCCGGCTGCGGCAACCAGAAACTCAATGGCATCGGATAGGTCAGCTGGCGTGTAATTATGCAGTCCGTCAATCCGCAGCACCTTGCGAACAATCTTCTCAGGGAGCAGTTGGGCCGGTCGAGTTGGAAAAACCGATCCCACAAGGACCAGCTGTCCGCCAATTCGCAGCAAGTCAAGGGACTGCTCGACGGCCGCGGGCGAGCCTGACATTTCCAATGCCAGATCGATGCCGCGCCCGTCGGTGATACGGTGAATTGCCTCGGACAGCGCGGATGCATCCGGGCCGATCTGCACGGTATGTGTCGCACCGAATTCTCTGGCGCGGGCCAGTCGCTGTGCGGAAAGATCGGTCACGATGACGGCGGCGGCATTTTGCCAAGTTGCCATCGCGGCCGCGGTTAGACCAAGCATGCCCGCACCGTGAATCAGCACGGATTTCGTGGCGCAACCCGCGGCGACCCGCAGCGCGCCAGCGACCGTCGCGGTGGCGCAGTTGGCCGGACATGCGACCAAGTCTGAGAGGGCGTCCGGTACCCGCACGACGGCGGTACCCGATGTCAGATGACAGAAGTCGGCGAGCCCACCACTTAACGGGTGGCGATCGATGGTCTCATGTCCGTACTTGAACAGTGTGTCGCATTTCTGCGGCAGCGCATGTCGGCAGTGAAAGCAATCGCCACACGATGCCGCGACCGACCAGGTGACACGATCGCCAGCGGCTAATCGATTTCCAGCGACATCGGTCGGTGGTGAACCTGTTGGACAAAACCTGAGAATGCGTCCAATCGTCTCATGTCCCAACACGGTCGGTCCGGCGACAGGCCGATCGCCGTGAATCGTATGCAGATCGCTCCCGCAAATCGTGCTGCATGTGATCTCGACCAGCATTTCACCGGCTTGCAGTTCCGGCAATGGAAACTCGCGCAATTCCAGAGGCCTGCCCGATTGATGAAACACCAACGCTCGGGAGTTGATAGGATGGGAGGTTGAAGCGTGGGGATGGTGATTCATGCGGGATTCGCGTACGGGGAATGACGCCTCGGCGGGCCGAGAAGGGAAAAACGGCAAGTTCAGCGTAGTGGAGATGACGTCGATTGCAATCCAGGGCAAGGCGATCAATCGGCGGAGTTGCCAGGGTTGGATCGCGCTATCGGGGCAGGGTCGCTGGGGTAGACAATACGCCTTGCGCCGCTTTTGTAATTCCGAGCGACATCGCGTAAAGTTATTCGGCAAGGTAAGCTGGTCCTTGGGCTTCGTGACCGCTAGCGGGAGTCGGCTCGCACTGGTGAGGTGCCGTTGTGTTACAGATCCTGGGTACGAAGAAAACGCTTTGCGATGGGCTCACGCGCCGTGACTTCCTGCAAGTCGGCGGGCTTGGCGCGCTTGGACTCAACGTCGCCAACACGACTCGAGCACCAGCCGCCGAGCCGCTTGGCCAGGATCGTCGCAAAGATTTCGGCGGCGCGTTTGGCAGGGCCAAGTCGTGTATTCTGCTGTTCCCGTATGGTTCACCTTCGTCGCACGAGACGTTTGATCCGAAACCCGAATTGCCGGACATTCAAGGTGAAATGGGGGCGATCGCCACCAACGTTCCCGGTTTGCGGATCTGCGACCGCTTGCCACGGTTGGCCGAAGTCATGGACAAGGTCACGGTCGTCCGTTCGATGACCCACCCCTATCCTGTGCACGGGTTGGCCTACGCGGTGACCGGCCTTCCAACCTACACGCCCGAACTGGAGACACTGGCCCGGGATAACCGCCATTGGCCGTTCATTGGTTCCGTGGTCGATTATCTCGAGCGGCAGCGGGCACCCGCCGCGACTGCCGAGCTTCCGCGGAACATTGGATTACCCTGGCTGGTGAATTCCAAAACGGACAACCCTGCGGTTAACGCAGGGCCCTTCGCAGCATTTCTGGGCGGTCAGTACGATCCCTTGTGGACCGACTTCGATGGCCCAGGGCTGCACATCGCGCCCAAGAATACGGTCGGTCAGACCGAACGGTTTCGCAATCCGTTCGGCGGCACGACGGCTGAGGGCCGCTTTCATTTGTCAACCGCCGCCGAATTGCCTTCGGACGTGTCGATGGAACGTTTGCGAATGCGACGGTCGCTCTTGGCACAGTTCGATCGGGATCGCCGGCGCCTTGATGCGGACCCGCGTGTGCAACTGTGGAATACTCGACAGCAAATGGCGATGTCGCTGTTGACTTCCAACCGGATGCGCGAGGCATTGGATATTGGCCGCGAACCGATGGAGGTGCGCGAGCAATATGGTCTGAATCTGTTCGGCCAAGGTTGTCTCGCCGCGCGGCGCCTGATCGAGTCGGGAGGAAAATTCGTCACCGTTTTCTGGGATTGTTTCGGGCAATTCGCCAACGGCGCGTGGGACACGCATCAGTATCACTTTCCGCGCATGAAGGAGTTGTTATTGCCAGGATTCGATGCCGCCTTCCCGACCCTCCTTACCGACTTGGACAACCGAGGCCTGCTCGATGAAACACTGGTGATCTGGATGAGCGAACACGGCCGGACGCCGACAATCAACAGCAAACCGGGCGGCGGGCGCGAGCATTGGTCGCGAGCTTACTCGGTGGCACTCGCCGGCGGCGGCATCGCGCGCGGAAAGATCGTTGGGCAGACAACCCGCGATGGGGGCGACGTTCTGGAGAACCCCGTTTCACCCAAGGATATCTTGGCGACAGCTTTCTACCTGCTGGGCATCGACCCGCAGACCACGGTCCCCGATCGCCAAGGCAGGCCGCATCCGGTTGCCGGCAGCGGAAAGTTGCGCCCGGAGTTGCTCGGATAGCCGTGATCCGCCACTATTGCTTGAGCACGATGGGCAGACGATCAATTTTGGCAGCCAAGATGAAATCGTTCTCGCTCAGGCCACCAATCGCATGGGTCCAGAGCTCGATCGCGAGATTACGGTAGCCTTCGAGGTGCAGGTCGGGATGGTGCCCGTCTGCTTCAGCAACTTCCGCCACCTGAGAAAAGAACTGCATGCCGGCCATGAAGTTCTTGACAGTCCAATCCTTGCGAATCCGCTGGCCGTCGTGCGTCAGCCGCCAACCATCAAGCTGGCGCAACTGCTGTCCGGCTTCATCCAGCGAACATGGTTCAACACCACCTTCGCAAGGCAAACACTTCTTCGCGACCAATTGATCAACGGCTTGAATTTCCATGACCCGTTCCTCTGAGAGACTGGCTGCTGAGAGAATGGTTTCGGCAAGACCGGTACTGCGACGCGTGACCCGATCAGATGACCTGGGAAACGTGCAGAGCTAACCGTATTGTTGCCGAATTTGCACCGACGACAAGCGGGCCACGACACGACTTGCGTAACGGAGCACCGGTGGGGCGTGTGGAATAGCTGGTGGCCCGTCACAGGCATTGGGGGCAGCCTCCGCTGAGAATTCCCCCGCAGGGAAGCGTCAGACGGACGTCTCCTCCACCTGGATGACCATGGTGGCGTTTCGCCGATAGACGCCGTCAAAATAGACAGACCACGTACTTCCCTCGTCATCCGAGCATTCACTGACCTGCCAAATGGTACCGTCAGGGCAGGGAGTATACCGTTTACGGCAGAGCATTTCCTTGCCGTTGGCCATGGTACGTTTTCCATCCAACCGCATCACCTGGCCATCAAATTCACCTGTATAGCGCACAACGGTGCCACGTTCATCCACCCACGTCTGCCTCCACTTCTGCGTGCCCGGGTCGTAGAAGCTAATGCTCGTTCCGGTGCCACCCTTGGTGTTAGTCCACTTTTCGGTCAGCAGGAATCCCTTCACATCAATGGTGACGACGCTTCGCCCGATCGCCTCGCCCGATTTCGTAGCCACATTCCAATCGCCCACCCAGAAGTCGAGTTGCCGATAGACCTCGCGCGAAGAGGGCGGCTGGGCCCTCGCGGCGTATTCCTGGAAGGTTGGATCATCCAGCAGACTGCGGAAGTCGGTATCTTCGGTGATTGCGATGGAACTGATGAAACCGGCATCGATCGATTCCGCGAGGTGACGCAACGACCGTTCCTTGTCTCCCTTGAGGGCAAACGCGCAACTTAAGTTGTAGAGTGCCAGAACCCGAGTGGATGGGAACTCGGTCGCCTTAAGATGGACTTTGATTGCCTCGTCGAGTCGACCGTCGGCATGCAAGGCATACCCCATGAGAAACCAGCTTCGCGCATCGTTGGGACATCGGTCGACGATCTTACCAAGCGCCCTGGTCGCCGTACCCCAATCCTTGACGGCCATCGCGATGCGGGCGTCGGAGCGCCACTTGTCAGCCAGATCAGTCGACGTCGTGGCTGAGGCTTGATGACTGCCGTGGTTTCCAATCAGCAACGCGCCACCGGGCAGCACGACAAACGCCAGAATCACCGCGAACAACCAGTAAATCTTCGCTGGTTGTGGTCGGAAACGTTCAGATTCGTTCATGATGAATTTCACCCGGTTCTTGGTGATGTCGACGGCCCGCACGCCGGGCATCGTCAGGGCTGGTCGCAATGCACTCTTGAACTCCAGGACGTCCAACAAGGCAGTCGCATAGTCGCGAGGTTGGCAGTTGAGACTGGCAATGACTTCCGCATCACAGCATCGTTCGCAGACACGATTCACCTGCCGGCTTGCCCACCAAATCAACGGATGGAACCACCAGACCACCTGAGCCAGGAACTGAAGGGCGCCCAACAACGTGTCCCCTCGTCGTACGTGAATCAACTCATGCGCCAGGATCGTCTCGAGCTGAGTCACCGATTTCGACTCGACCATGATCTCAGGCAGCACGATCAACGGCCGGAAGATCCCCATGACCAAGGGCCCGTCATTATCGGGAGAAATCACGAGTCGGATCGGGCGCCGAATTCCCAATCGCCTGGCCAGGCGCTGCAAGGCTGCCTCCAGTTCGGGGCTGGCATGGCAGCCACCTGCCGCCAGCGTTCTGGCCAGGCGTCGGAATCGAAAAAACGCAAAACTCAGCAGAAGACCTGCACCGAGTGCCCAAATAACCACCCCGGTGGCCACCACGAAGCCCCACACCGATCGCGCCGGAGCACGAATGTCTGATGCCTGAACACTCGATGTCACGACGACCTCCGACGATGCCGCGCCATGCGACTGCGCGAGCTGTCGCTCGAGCAGCAGTCGCTTGGCCGGCCCTTCGGATTGCGCGGTTGAAAGACCAAAGGCCTGATCCAACGTATCCGAAACCGCGTAAGGAGATGTCTGCAGCCAGGAAAACACGCCGGTGGGACTGCTCCACATCGGGGGCATCAGACACTTGACGAAGAGAAGCGCCCATAGTAAATAAGCCACGTGGGGCCGCCGGCGTAACGTTGTCACAGCAACTAAGCCGACGACCACCACGAGGAGTGTAACTTGCCAAAGCTGCAGCCAGAGCATGGCCTGCATTTGGGGGCTAATGTTCATCATCTTGTTCGACCTCGTGTTCAGTTAGCAATTCACGAATTGCGCTGATCTCGTCCGCCGTAATACCCCGGTCATTGATCAGGTGACGCATCAGGGGAAGCGCTTCGCCGTCAAAGAGCCGGTGCATGAAGTCGTCCACCGTTTCGCGAATCACCTGGCTCGGCCTGATCTTAGGCGCGTAAACCTTGGTGCGGCCCGTGCGGCGGGCACGCAAATAGCCTTTCGTTTCCAATCGCCGAATATAGGTTTGAACCGTGGAATAATCTGGGCGACGGTCCTCCGGAATCGCCTCGAACGCCTGACCAACCGTGGCCGACCCGAGCTTCCAGATCGCGCGGGCGACTTCGAGTTCTCCCTTCGACAATGCAGGCCGCTGATTCATCCAGACTCTTCTCACTCCTGGCTTAAGTACACTTGTACTGACCGTTTTAAGTACAGACGTACGCAATGTCAAGAGAATCCGAAAAAACTTTTCCGGCGATCGTTCCCAGCAGCGGCCGGGGAGAAGCGGGTGGCGGGAATCAGGGCGTCAGGCCCAATTCGTCGGCGATTTCGGCCATCGCGTCGATAACAAATTGGATGTGCTCGTTAAGATCGACACCCAGATCTTCTGCGCCGTGAATCACATCGTCGCGGTCAATTGCCGCGGCGAAACTCTTCTGCTTCATCTTCTTGCGAACACTCTTCGCCTGCATGCCGTGAATGCCCTCCGGTCGCACGCGGGCACAGGCGGAGATGAATCCCGCCAGTTCATCACAGGCGTAGAGTGCCTTGTCCATTTTCGACACGCGCGGACAGTCTTGCAGGTAGTCTGCGTGGGACTTGATCGCGTAGATCACGTCCTCGGGATACCCTCGGTCGGCGAGAATCGCGGCACCTTGCAGCGGGTGGTCGGGCGGATCCGGCCATCGTTCGTAGTCGAAATCGTGCAGGAGTCCCACGATCGCCCACTTGGTTTCGTCTTCGCCCCATTTCCGAGCATACGCCCGCATGCCGGCTTCGACGCCCAACATATGCCGCCGGAGACTTTCGCTGGCGGTATACTCGCAGACAAGTTCGAATGCGGCTTGACGGTCCATGGCAGCTTCATGGCAGAGGCAGGTAGCGTGAGGACGTCCGACGGCGACAGCGGCGACAGACTACGTTTCGATCACGCGGCGTGGTGGGGCGGCTTTCTCCTCCACTTTTTGAATTTCACGAAACGGCTTGCCAGCTTTGTAGGACTCGACTTCGGCCTCTAATTGTTCGAGCTGCGGGTTTTCCTGCTCGCGGCCCAGTTCAACGGCCTTACTCGACCATTTGATCGCAGACTCGAAATCACCAGTCTCCGCGTAGCCCGCACCCAACGTGCTGAGGATATGGGGCTCTTTGTACTTCGTCAGTTCGCACGCCTTCGTCGCCAGTTCCACGGATCGTTTTCCATCTCTGACGGCATCGTCGGGCGAAGTCGCCAGCACCCATGCGAAGTTGTTCAGGATATCCCGACTCTCGGGATCCAGGTTCAGCGCTTCGTTGTAGTCCTGGACCGCCTCCGCGTGCTTGCCAATGTTGAGATACGCGTCGGCCCGTGTCCGATACGCATCCATGATTCGCTTATCCCTTTCGATCAAACGATCCAAGACGCTAATCGCTTTGCGCGGCCGACTGTCAACAATGTAATAGCGCGCCAATTGCACCTGCAGGTTGACGTTGTTCGGGTCATTTCGCAACAACGTCTGAATGTCGGAAATGGCATCGCTGGTTCGACCTTCCGCGGCGGAGATAATCGAGCGCATCAAGATCGCTCGCCCAAGTCCCGGATTCACTTGGAGGGCCCGATTGACGTCATCACGGGCCTCTTTCAGTCCCTCATTCTGCATGTGAATCGCGGCGCGCGACAGCAACGCCATGATATTCGAGGGGTCGACCCGGAGGGCTTCACCCAAGTCGGCCAGGGCCTGATCCAGGTTCCCTTCGGACTCGTGAATCCGGGCCCGTAAGGTGTAGTTGACCGCCGCATCGGGGGCCAATTCAATCGCCTTGTTGACCTGTTCCCGTGCCAACTCATACTTCTCAAGATTCAGCAGGGTTTCCGCCAGCGCCTGACGTGCGGCGACATTCTCCGGGTCGTTCTTGACGAGCTGTTCGAAGTCGTTGACCGCTTTATCCCACTCGCCTTGCACGATGCGGAGCGCCGCCCGAGTCTGCCAGGCTTCGGCATTCCCAGGATCCAATTCGATGGCTTTGGCCAAATCGGCAAGCTGATCCTCCTGCTTGCTCTGCAATCGTGCTCGCAGCAACATCGCCGCGGACCGCTGCTGCTTGTCCTCGTCCAACAGTTTCAGCGCTTGATTGACGCGTTTGACCGCATCATCGCGATCACCCCCGGGCAAGCCCTGCAGTTTGGCGCTCAGTAAGTACGCTTCGGCGAACGTGTCATCGACTTTGATAATCTTGTCGCAATCGTTCAACACGATCCGGCGGATCAACTGCCACCGCGCGTGTGGCCGAGCCGCATCGAAAATGGCGGACGACAACTGAGACGCATGTCGCCAGAGCGAACTGACGAGCAGCTGTTCAGCGAATTCGGTATTGTCTTTGTCCAACCCTTTGCTCAAGGCGGACTCGCACAATCCGATGACTTTCTCGACATCCTCAAGCTGTTCGACGGAAAGTTGCAGCTCGGTCGCTTTATCCAAGTCGTCCTGGCCCGCGTTCTTGGCTGCCGCCTCCTGGGCAGAGGCCGGCTTCGCCCAATCCGCAGGCGTCGATAGCGTGGTAGCCGACCACAGGGACAGCGATACGACGACAAGCCGAAAGGACATTTTGAGGTTCATCGAAACAACTCCCAATTGAATAACACGTATTCACATCACCAAGAATTCCAAGCCTCGCCATTATGACGGACTTCCGCGAGCAACGCTATCCGAGTCTGACGGCTGCGCGCGCGGGGCCAGCTAGCATCGGATGCCGCGTGGTTTCACGCGTTCCGTACGATCCGCGCGACCAGGACCGACCTTCACTCGATCAGAACAATTCCTGAATCGGTCGGCCGTCGTCCAAGAGATTGTAGATTCGACCAGCCTTGTCTTTCGCGGTGAGATCCTTGATCCCCATCGCGTGATACACGGTGCTGGTGACATCCGCGGGCGTGACACGTAAATCGGCAGGGTATTCTCCCAGGCGGTCGCTGGTGCCGTAGGTTTGGCCACCACGAACACCGCCCCCGGCCAACACATCGGTCAGGCAGTGGGTCCAGTGGTCACGCCCCTGCCCCGAGGTCCCGCCGCTGCGCGGGTCACCGATCTTGGGCGTCCGCCCCATCTCGCTGGTGACCATCAGCAGCGTCTCGTCCAGCATCCCGCGCTGATCCAGATCTTCGATCAACGCCGAAAATCCCCGATCGAACTCGGGCAGCAGCGAATCTTTGAGGCAGTTGAAATTATTGCCATGCGTATCCCAACTTCCCGCGCTCTTGCATTTCTTTGCGAGCGGCGATCCGATTCCCTGCCCCAGCCAGAAGACCGTAATGAACGGCACTTCGGCTTCCACGAGTCGGCGCGCCAGCAACAGACTCATTCCATTGACGGTCTCGCCGTACCGCTCGCGAACTTCCGCCGGTTCCTGGCTTACGTCAAAGGCTTGCGTCGTACGCGCCGACATCAGCAATGACATCGCCCGGTCCTGCTGGCGGGTCCAGGTCTTGACACGTGCGAAACGGTCAAAGTCGCGTCGCGCTTCGTTTACGGTTCGTAACAATTCGTGTCGCGAGGTCAATCGATCGGCCTGGACATCGCCTTGCAGCTCCAAGGCCGGCGCCTGAAACTCCAGCGGATTCTCGACGCTGCCTTGCACGAAAAACGGATCGTACTCGACGCCCAAACGTGCCGCGAACTGGCCCGGACGCGTATACGGTGCGCGGCTCGGCATATGCGGCAGGGTGATCAGGTTTGGCAAGTGTGGATGGCGTTCCCGCTTGCTGGCCACAACCGAGCCCATATACGGCCAGTCGTCGGGAAATGGCGTGCGATTGTTGCCTAACGTGCGAAACGTGACGTCGGGAACATGACCCGTCAAATTGTGATAATAGCCGGCATGATGATCATTGGTGTTGACTGTCCCCGCGACGGAATTGATCAGGGCTAGATGGTGCGCCTGCTGTGCCAACATCGGCAAATGTTCGCTGAGCCGAATTTCCGGGGCGGTCGTGGCAATTGGCAGGAAGGGGCCGCGGTATTCCAACGGAGCGGTCGGCTTCATGTCCCACGTATCGAGATGCGAAGCGCCACCGCAAAGAAAGAACAGAATCGTCGATTTCGCGCGGCCGGGGCCCGACGTCGCGGGAGACGCGGCCACCGCTGGAGCGGCGGCGGGATTTCCGAACTGGAGACCGGCGTAGCCCACGCCCGACGCGACCAAGAATGCCCGCCGGCTCATGGCCGCTCGGCAGGCGGAAGTTTGATGGGTCATGATTCGCTCCTGGATGCCTATCTCAGCATGTTAACCGAAGCGACGCTGAGCTGCAAAAGGAGAATCGCCACACGCTTCCAGGACGACCGGGGCGAGCCATTCGGCGGCGAACAGATGATTCGCCCACCCGTGGTGACCACCTAAATTCCAGCTGCTCAACATCTTGAAGCGATAGCGGACCTGACGCAACGGTGCGATCTGCGGTTCTGACGTTGCCGCACATTCGCTCGGAGCATCAGCCGACACTCCAGCCGCCTGACCTGCATCAATTCGTGGTCCGCCACGCGTGCCGGCGTGTCCTCGGGCTTCGCGAAAGCCGACCATCCCGGAAGAAACGGTGTGCCGGCCGTCGAACGTTCCCACGGCGAAGGTGCCGAGACCAAGCTGCAGCCAATCGAACGGGGAATGGAACGACCAGATGCCGTGGCGGGTGTGCCGGCGAGCCGCAATCGTGTCGTGCCCCGGCGACGTGGCCGCCGCCAGCAGCACGGCGCCGCTGACCTGGCGGTCCTTCAGCAAGGGCAACGTCAACAGGCTAAGTGCCGCGCCGCCGGAATGCCCGACCAGGACAACGGGCCGACCGGGAAACGCGTCTTGATAGGCGGCGATCCGATCGGCCAAGCGCTGCGCCTGCTGCGCATGCCACGTGGTACTGCGAAGATGATAGAACGAATTGAAGAACCGCCCGGTGGTCCAATCGTGGACTTCGACCGCGCAATCGACCCCGCCGTCTGCGAGCCCCAGGGCGATGTCCGCGTTCAGCGTGCTGCGACCCTCGATGCCAGGCAACACGATGACAAGCCCGTCGGCGCGCCGCGCATCGGTCGCCAGGTGGTCCACCGCGCGACACGACCGGCGACCAAATGGAACCAGCAAAATTCGGAGATTCGACGCGAGGCCGCGCCACCACCGATTTCCGCTCAAGCGATGCTGCGTTAACTCCAACATTAACAGTCGACGTCTGCCGTGGTCCATTGCCCATTGATCAATCGCCACGTGTCGCCGGTCGGATTCTTGTCGTGCAGCAAACGTGGTAACCGCGCGGGTCGAACGTTGTCGTACGACTGCAGCATTGCGAAGCGGACCAGCGATGCCGGCATGCCAACGGCGGTAAAACCGGGATGGCCTGTCGACGGGAACGGACCGCCGTGATTCATCGCCGAACTCACAGCGACACCGGTAGGCATCTTGTCATTGAGCAGACGGCCAACCCGTTGCCGCAGCGGATCGGCCACGAGGTCGTACATCGCGTCGTCCTGACCGCCGTTGTGTGAATAAACGCAGCCGGTCAAATTTCCTTCGAGGTGCTGCAACAGTTGGGTTGCCTGCTCGATGTCGGCGGCCACCACGAACAGCGAAGCGTTGCCAAAGGCTTCCGTCTGCAACGCTTCTGCATTGGCTAAGAACGTGTCTCCGCAGGTGCGCAACAAGGTGTTGGCCCGGCAATAACCCGCCCCCGTTCCAGCGCCTCCTCCCACGACCACTTCCGCGCCGGCCGCCTGCAGCGCCGCGAGATTTCCTTGCAAGCTTGCTTCGACCGACTTGGAGAGCAGGGTTCCCACAGCGGCGTTCTCGAACCGCTGGGCAACCGCCGCGATGAACTTTTCGGTGGTGTCACCCGCCAGGAGCACGACGATGCCGGGGTTGGTGCAAAACTGACCGGCCCCCATGAGGCAGCTGCCGGAAAAGTCGTCCGCGATCGCGTCAAAGCGTTCCTCCAGTGCACCGGGAAGGATCACCACAGGGTTTGTGCTGGACAACTCCAGGTAGATCGGCGTGCCGACCGCATCGGCGGCTTGCTTCAACTTCAGGCCGGCGTTGCGGCTGCCGGTGTAGCCGGTGGCGCCGGTTCTGGGATCCGCCACCAACCGCTCGCCATCGGCATGGCTGGTCCGATACAACAATTGGACCGTGGCCGCTGGCATGTCAGTCGCCAGGCTGGCTTCGTGGGCTGCGACGGCGAAGATGCGGGTGGTCCCCGGATGCGAAGAATTGGCTTTCGCGATCACGGGGTTTCCGGCGGCGATTGCCGCTGCGAAATCACCACCTGAGATGCTGCCAAACGCGAACGGAAAATTGTTGGGTCCGAAGACGCAGACCGGGCCGATCGGACCGAAGCAGGATCGGATCCCGGCCTTCGTGTCAAGCGCTGCTTGCGCCCACGACCCGTTCCGCGCAGCGGCCGCCCCCAGCCGCAGCTGGTTCGTTGTCCGAGGCAGCTCGACATCGGCGAGCCGCGGGGCGACGGGCAGCGCGGTTTCCGCGTGTGCCATGTCGACCAGTTCGCCAGCCCGCTGCTCAATTCGACTGGCGTAGTCTTCCAGGAAGGCGGCAATCCGCTCGCCCGGAAGCTTGCGAAGCAGGGCGGCGGCGTCCGTGGCCGCGGCCAACGCCGCATCACAATCGGACCAAGTGCTAACCGGGAATTCGTCGGGCAAGGCTTGCTTGGTCGCGGGATTATCGGCACGGAACGTGGAGGCCTGATCGGCATCGCGCCACTGGCCAGCGATTAATACTTGGTGGACGGACATGAAGTTCCTCGTGATGTTGAGTTCCCAGGGGTCGGGCACATCGATCGGCGACAACGTTGGCAAGATCGCGGGTGGTTTCGCGCCGACAAATCCGTCGGACCCCGGCCTGTGAACGGCTACTTGGTTTGGTTTCGGATGATCATTCCTGAAGCGTCACGCGTCAGCCGTTATCCCTGGACAACGGGATTCGACAGCGTGCCGATGCCATCAATTCGAATATCGACGACATCGCCCGCTTGCAAGGTAAAGTCGTTGTCGGGGACGACCCCGGTTCCCGTCATTAACATCGCCCCGTTGGGAAATGAATTGTCGCGCCCCAGCCAGCCAATCAGGTCTTCAAACGTTCGTGCCATCTGGTCGACCCCTGTTTCGCCTTCGAATGCAGGCTGGCCGGCACGACGAATCGTCAAGTAAATCCCGATCTCTTCGCGCGGCGGCATCGCGCTGGCCAAGGTGATCCACGGACCGATCCCAGCGCACTGGTCGTACACTTTCGCCTGCGGCAAGTACAACGGGTTGTCGCCTTCGATGTCCCGCGAGCTCATGTCATTGCCGATCGTAAAACCGACCAGATTCAGCTGCGAGTTCATGACCAGGGTCAATTCGGGCTCGGGCACGTTCCAGGTGGCGTCAGCGCGAATGCGCAGCGGTTGGCCGTTGCCCGAGACGCGATGCGGGGTCGCCTTGAGGAACAACTCCGGGCGGGGTGACGCGTAGACGCGATCGTAGCAGGAGGCGGCGGCTTCCGATTCCTCCATCCGCGCGGTCCGACTGCGCCGGTAGGTCACACCGGCTGCCCAGACTTCTTGCTGGTCGATCGGCGGTAACAGTTCGACTTCCGAAATCGGCAACGCGTTGGCTTGCGGCAGCGAGTTGACCAGGGCGACCGCATCGTCGGATTCCAAAATCTGGCACAAGGTGTGGGTGCCGTCAGGCAACTCCAACGGCGTGACACTCCCGACATCGACGATCGCGACCGCGGTCTCACCCGTTTTCAGGCGAATTTTTGCCAATTTCATCGATGCTAGCTCCAAATCTCGTTCAAACGACGAATCCAATTTCCGTGCATGATAGCCTCCACATCCTCCTGGCTGTAGCCGCGTTCGGTCAAGATCGTGGCCAATCGCTGGAGGTCCGCAATCGACTGCAGGTCCATCGGCGTTTGCTCGGTGCCGTACCCGCCGTCAAGATCCGATCCGATGCCGCAATGCCGGGCATTGCCCGCCAGTTGGCAAATGTGATCGATGTGTTCGACGATGCGTTCGATCTTCAAGTCGGCCTGCTGGGGCGTGGTGGTTCCACGCTGCCATCCAGGGTGCATCATCCAGGCGTCGAAGACCGCTCCAATGACGGCGTCGCGCTCGATCAGCGCTTTCAACTGCTCGTCGCTGAACTGGCGCTGATCGGGGACGAGGGCGCGACAGTTATTGTGGCTCGCCCAAACCGGTCCGTGAAAGAGATCAAGCGATTCCCAGAACGCGTCGTCGGTGAGGTGAGTCGCATCGAGGATGATGCCTAGCCGATCCATTTCGACCACCAGTTCGCGGCCCAGCGGCGTGAGACCACCTTCGGCACCAGTCCCCGGTGAATAGCGACCGATGCCGTAGTGCGCCGGACCCAGCGCGCGGAGGCCGTACTCGTAAGCGCGTTCTAAGTGACCCAGCGTAATCAGCGAATCGGCACCCTCCAAGCTGAGGATATAACCGATCGGTGCATCCGCGGGAGGATCATGCTGCCACAAATCGACGTGGCGATTCAGCCCTTCCGCGTCGATGATCTGGGTGAGTTGCCCCGCTTCTTCCATCGCTTGATACCAGGCCAATTGACCTTGGGTTATCGCCCAGGCGATTTCCGGACTATGCCAGCCGGGCAACGGATTGTCCTTGGCCACGAAACGGGCAATCTGAGTGGCCACGCAGATACCGATTTGACCGCGGCGCATCTCATCGAAGGTGCAGACTCCCAGCCCGCGATCGATCTTGTCGGTCATGCCGGTTTCGCGCTGCCGGACTTCTGCCAGCGGCCGCGCAAGGTCACGATTCCATTCGACCGCGTTCATGGAAAGATCAAGATGGGCGTCAAAGAGCAGCATCGTGGAATTCCTAATGGCAAGATGGCGGGGCAACAGGTGGCAAGCGTCAAACCGGCAAGCAACCGCAGGTCGGCCAGTCGCTCCGTTGGCCAGTCGCTCAGGCGGGTGGCGCCTGACAGGCAGGCGGGACCTTGATATTGCTGATTCTCGCGGTGACGAGGCATCGGTATCAAGTGGGCTGCATACAGATTGCGTCGTAATTGTTAGAATCGCGGCGAGAACCGCCCATGAATCGACCTGACCCGACGACCCCTGCACACGCCCACAACCGCCGCGCTTGGGACGCGTTGGTCCGGGAAAACCAGCGATTTACGCGTCCGGCGCCGGACGACGATTTCCTCGACCCGCTCCGCAAGCTCGATGGCGCCGGCTGGCTCGGCGGCGACATCCGCGGCCAACAGGTGCTCTGTCTGGCCTCCGGCGGCGGCAAACACGGCGCGCTGTACGCCGCAGCCGGAGCTCGCGTGACCGTCGTCGACATCAGCCCAGCCATGCTCGAGCTGGATCGCCGCGTGGCCGCCGAGCGGAAGCTGGACCTGCGCACCGTCGAAGCCTCGATGGATCATCTCCCCATGTTTGCCGATGGCGAGTTTGATCTGGTCGTGCATCCGGTCAGCACTTGCTACGTCCCCCATGTGGCTCCCGTCTATCAAGAAGTCGCTCGAGTGATCCGCGACGCCGGCCTGTACATCAGCCAACACAAGCAACCCGGCAGCATGCAGGCGGACATCGCGCCGTCGGCACGCGGATACGAACTGGTGGAACCCTATTTTCGCGACGGCCCCCTGCCAGCCGTGATCGGCAGCCAGCATCGCGAAGAAGGAACCCTGGAATTCCTGCACCGTTGGGATCAACTGCTGGGTTTGATGTGTCGAGCCGGTTTCGTGATTGAAGACCTGACCGAACCCAAGCACGCCCGGCCGGACTCCCCTGCGGGCACGTTTGGCCATCGCAGCCACTTCGTGCCGCCCTACGTGCGCGTGAAGGCCCGCAAGAAGGGGAGCGTCGCGGGGAGCCGTCGGATCCAACTGATTTCGTCCTGACGCGACTCGTTTCGTTGATTCGCACGTCGGCGATACGATATCGTGGTAAGTCAGGCCGGCGCCGT
>JAUIHJ010000708.1 GCA_030432015.1 bacterium | reverse complement strand
GGGGTCAACCCGGGGTTGGATAACGTGCTGCACGTGGCGCCGCGCGAATTGACGCTGCGGTTCGACGGAAACTCGGTGATCGACGCGGCGACGCTGGAGGGGATTCGCATCACGCGCAGCGGCTTCGACGATTCCTTCCGGGACGACTTCAACACGGGCGGCGCCGTGGAGCTGGAGTTCACTCAGCTTGACCCGCTGCAGACCGGCCTGAAGGTCGTGGTGACCAGGAGCGGCGTGCTGACCGGGGCGGTCTTGCCGGCAGTCAGTGTTTCCGGATCGACGATACTGGTCGACCTCAATACGGATCCGGGCAACGAAAGCACGGCCGCGGATTTCGTGGCGGCGCTTGAGGCGAGCATCCCCGCCTCCGCCTTGGTCGACGTGGCCATCGTGGCTGGCGATCCGATGCAGGATATCGCGACCACGGCCGACGCGTCGACAACCATCTCGCCCAACATTGTGGTCACGCCAGGCTTTATCGGCTTCGGCGATTCCGAGCGAGTTGTCGTGGCGCGCTTTGCCGAAACGCTTCGCGACGATTTGTACCGGGTTGAGGTGTTTGGGATTGATGACCCGAACGCCGGCATCACCGGCCTGCGCGACTCGTCTCAGCGGCTCTTCCGGCCGACCATTGAAGGGACCGACCGCGACACGATCTTCTTCGAACTGGATCTCGGCGCGCAAATTACCGCCATCGTTCCGCAACCGGTCAGCCGCACGCAACAGGTGCGAGTCACCGGCGCCCCGACCGGCGGAACCTTCCGGCTGACGTTCGACGGCGAACAAACCGGGCCGATCCCCTTCAATGCTTCGGCCATGACGTTGCAGCAGGACATTCTGGATAATTTGCCCAACGTGAATCCGGAAGACGTGCGGGTTACCAAGACATCATCCAGTCCGCACACCTGGAACGTGGTGTTCCAGGGCCGCTATGCTGGCGAGCAGGTCGCCACGATGACCGCCGACCCGTCCGCGTTGACCGGTGGCGCCAACCCAAATGTCCTGGTGTCCGCGACGCCGCTGCTCTCGCAGGCGCGAGATTCTCAGTACGCCACCTCCCCGATTCGCGATCAGATCATCGTCTACTTCAACGACGACGACTTGCTGAAATCGTCCGCCGAGAACCCGAACTTTTATCAGCTCATCTTCACCAATGACACCGTCCGTAACACGGGCGGTATCAATCCGGCCGCCGCGGCCATGGAAGATGACGTCAATACGCACACGCCGACAAGCGTGGCGTACTACCCGGAACTCGACAAGGCCGTGCTGAATTTCGCACAGCCGATCGACCAACTGGCGGCCCCCGGCACGTACCGGTTGCGGATCGGAACGGAAGAAGCCGCGCCGAATGCGCCGAATCGCATCGTGGTCGGGCCTGACTTTGCGATTCCCGCGACGGCAGCTCAACCAGGTTCGAGTTTTGCCACGGCCCGCAACATCGGCGTCCTGGGCACGACCAGCCAGATCATACAGTCATCGATTGACCCCCAGCAGTTTTCGCTTGATTTTGCCGGAACGAACGATGAGGTCGGCCATCGTGACATTCCCGCCGCTCCGGAAAACCATCTGCTTGCGGGCCGGGACGCGTCCGCCGACATTGCAACCCAGACCTACAATTTCCAGGACATTTACGGCACCGACCAACACGGCAACGACCTCCACAACGCCATCAATGAAGCGCAAAAGGAACGCACGCGTGAGATCTTCGCGCTGTATTCCAATTACATGGGGATTCAGTTTGTCGAGTCGGAATTCTCAGGGTTTACGATTGCCACCGGCGATCTTACCGCCGTCAATTTGACCAGCGGTCCGGGCGGCGTGTTAGGTGCCGCCGGCGGCGGCAGGCTGGTGATGGACGCTCAGGACTTCACCAATCCGGCGGACGACCGACCGTTTGCCTCCTGGTTCCGCGTTGCGATTCACGAAATCGGTCATCTGCTCGGCATGCTGCACTCTTCGGAGTTGCCCGTCGGAACTGTCATGCGGGGCACCGGCTTTGGCGGGGCCAGCGAAGCCGATTTTCCTGGCGACCATGACATCGTGCACGGCCAACTGCTCTTCCGGCCGTCGAGCAAGGATATCGACCTGTTTGAGTTCGCCGTGACGGAGGAAGGAACCTTCACGGCCGAGACGTTTGCCGAACGCCTGGCCGATTCGAGCGACCTCGATACGCATCTGCGTCTTTACAAGCAGTTGCCCGACGGGACGAACGAGTTGGTGTCGCAAAACAACGACTATTTCAGTGAAGATTCCTTCATCGAATACGACCTCGAGCCCGGCACGTATTTCATCGGTGTCACGGCCAGCGGCAACGACGATTATGACCCCAACATCACGGACACCGGTTTGGAAGGCCGCACCCAGGGCGCCTATGACCTGCGGCTCAATTTTCGGCCGTCGGTCGACAATGCACTGATTGATCTGGACGGCGCGAAATTCGGCACGGCCGGTACGGAATTCGACGGCGACCTCGACGGCCTGCCGGGTGGAGTGCACAATTTCTGGTTCCAGGCCAAGCCGCTGGAACGGATTCTGGAGGTCACCGGTAATGACGTGACGTTCTCCGGGCCTGGGCAGCAGTCGATCACGATCGTCAACGCCCAGGGGGTTACGCGAACGTTTCCCTTTGTTGCTGGCGTGCCCGGCGCGCCCAACGGCACGATCGAGTTCATGGCCGGGGCGACGCAGGCGGCAATCGCCGCCGAAATGATCGCGGAAATCAACAACGCGTTCGGGGCTGGCACGGCGACCCTGGCCCCGTCGAGCCTCACGCGGATCGTGTTGATCGGCGAACGGAATGTAACCTTGGGCTCGGGAGTCGTCGGCATTGAGATCGAAGGCAAGACGATCTTCGTCGACAAAACGGCCGCAGCCAACGCGGACGGTTCCCTCTCCAAACCGTTTAACAGCATCGGGAAATTCACGTCGATCAACGCCTTTTCCAACACCCACCCGGGCGACATCGTGCGGATTGTCGGTAATGGCGGGATCGACGGTGATCTGAATACGGTCGACGATGCATTTGCCTACGAGGTTGGCTTTAGCGGCCCGCCGAGTAACTCCGAGTTGAGCGACGGGGCGACCATGGAAGTCCCGCATCGCGTGACGGCGATGATTGATTCGGGGGCCTTGTTCAAGCTGCGACAGGCTCGGATCGGCGTGGGCAGTTCCACCGCCTCGGGCGACCGTAGCGGAGCGGCGCTTCAAGTTCTGGGCACGCCCGTCCAGGACGTCTTCTTCAATTCGTTCAACAACGACGCGATCGGGATCGGACAAGTGACCGTGCCGACGGTGCCCAAGGCGGGTGACTGGGGCGGTATTTCAATTCGTGAAGATGTCGATCGCGAACAGGGACGTTTCGCCTACGAACAAGAAGGCATCTTCCTGAATTACATCAACCACGCCGACATCCAGTACGGCGGTGGCAGCGTGTTCATCGATTCGCGGCAGCAGATTATCAACCCGGTCCATCTGACCCAAGCTCGGCCCACGGTGACCTTCAATACCATCACCAATAGTGCCGATGCGGCCATTTCTGCGGACCCCAACAGCTTCCGAGAGTCCAACTTCCATGCGCCGCGATTCCAATTCTCGGGCGAATTTACGTCCGACTACGATCGCGTTGGGCCGCACATTCGCGTTAACCGCGTGGTCGGCAATTCGAACAACGGGCTCTTTGTGCGGATCGACACACCCACCGGTGGACAGATCACACCCATGTCGGTCTCGGGACGGTTTGACGACACCGACATCACGCACATTATCTCTCAGAATCTGATCATCGCGGGAACGCCCTCCGGTCCGTTGCGGGTGCAAACGAGTCCACCCAGTAATCTGATCACGTTTGCCCCCCGCGCTGGCGGAACCCTGGCCGCCGGCACGTACGAATACGTCGTGACCTATGTCGACATCAACGGTAATGAAGGACCTCCTTCCGCCAAGACCGATCTGGCGGCTTCTCAGGCGAGCCGCACCATTGCCGGCGGCCCAGGACAGGGTGCGATCCAGTTGAGCAATCTGCCCAAGGCTTCCAGCGGATTTGTGGCGCGTCGTATCTATCGGAGTGCAGACGGCGGTGCAACGTTCCAACTCGTTGCGCAAATCGACGGTTCTTCGACCATCTTCGTGGACAACGGCACCACCGCGGGTGGTGGTGTGGATGCGGGGGGCAATCTGCTGGCACAGTTGCCCGTTGATCTGGCCCGTCCCGATGCCCGCTTGTCAATTGACCCCGGCACCATCGTCAAGCTGGAGAATGCTCGCATCGAGACGACGTTTGGCGCTCAGTTCCTGGCCGAAGGGACCGATGGCCTGGAGGTGATCTTTACGTCGCGGCTGGATGATCGCTTTGGTGGCAGC